>JAMNYN010000095.1 GCA_023622805.1 Pseudomonadota bacterium
ATGAACACCTGGCCCGACACCCGCCTCCTAGATCTTTTCGGCATCCATCTGCCTTTGTTGCAGGCGCCCATGGCCGGGCCCGGCCTGCATGCCATGGCCATCGCCGTGGCCCAGGCGGGCGGCCTGGGCGCCCTGCCCTGCGCCATGCTCAGTGAAGCCCAGGTGCGCAGCGAACTGGCGCTGATCCGCGCGCAGACCGCGGCGCCGCTGAACCTCAACTTCTTTTGCCACCAGAGCGCGCCGCCGGACGCCGGACGCGAAGCCGCCTGGCGCGCCCACCTGCGGCCCTACTACCTGGAACTGGGCCTGGACCCGGACATGCCGGTGCCGGCCTCCAGCCGCAACCCGTTCGACGCGGCCATGTGCGCGCTGATCGAGGACTTCCGCCCGGCCGTGGTGAGCTTTCATTTCGGTTTACCGGCCCAGGACCTGCTCGCCCGCGTCCAAGCCACGGGCGCCAAGGTGATTTCTTCGGCCACCACGGTCGCCGAAGCGCGCTGGCTGGAAGCGCGCGGCGTGGACGCCGTCATCGCCCAGGGCTTCGAGGCCGGCGGCCACCGCGGCGTGTTTCTGCACGATGAGGTCTACAGCCAGCTGGGCACCTTCGCCCTCGTGCCCCAGGTGGTCGATGCAGTGCGCGTGCCGGTGATCGCGGCCGGCGGCATCATGGACGGGCGCGGCATGGCGGCGGCCTTGATGCTGGGCGCGGCGGGCGTGCAGATCGGCACGGCCTATCTCTACACGCCCGAAGCCAAGGTCACTCCCGCCCACCATGCGGCCTTGCGCAGTCCCCAGGCCGAGACCACGGCGCTGACCAACCTGTTCACCGGCCGGCCCGCGCGCGGCATGGTCAACCGCCTGATGCGCGAATCCGGCCCGCTGTCGCCCCTGGCGCCGGCGTTTCCACTCGCCGGCGGCGCACTGACGCCGCTGAAGACAGCCGCCGAGGCACAGGGATCGGCGAATTTCAGTTCGCTGTGGGCGGGACAGGGCGCACCCCTGGGGCGTGAGATGGGCGCGGCGGCGCTGACGCAGCGCATCGCGGGCGAGGCACTAGCGAGGCTCAGGCGCTGACGCCGGACGCTTTTCCTGAGTGGGACGCCACTGGTTGCCAAGGTCCCGGCCTGCGTAATCGCGTAGTAAACGACAGATATTCGAGTCTTGCGGAGAAATAGGGCCAGAATGTGGGCCTGCACACCGCAGATGCCCAGTCCCCAGCTTTTGCAAGGAGACCTCATGACTCAGATGATGAAAGCGGCCGTCTTTCTGGAGCCCGGTCGCATTGACGTTGTGGAAAAGCCGATTCCCGATGTCGGCCCCAATGATGCGCTGATCAAGATCACCACGACGACGATTTGCGGCACCGACGTTCACATTCTCAAAGGCGAATACCCTGTCGCCAAAGGATTGACGATCGGGCATGAGCCTGTCGGTGTCATCGTCAAGCTGGGCCATGCCGTCACCGGCTACCAGGAAGGGCAGCGGGTGATTGCAGGCGCCATCTGCCCCAACTTCAACAGCTACGCCGCGCAGGACGGCGCGGCCTCGCAGGACGGCAGCTATCTCGCCGCCAGCGGGCGCTGTGGCTGCCATGGATACAAGCTCACCGCCGGCTGGCGCTTTGGCAACCTGATCGATGGGGCGCAAGCCGAGTACATTCTTGTGCCCGACGCACAGGGCAACCTGGCACCCGTCCCGGACGGCCTGAGCGATGAACAGGTTTTGATGTGCCCGGACATCATGTCTACCGGCTTCGCCGGCGCGGAGAATGCGAACATCAAGATAGGCGACGTCGTGGTGGTGTTCGCGCAGGGGCCCATAGGCTTGTGCGCCACGGCGGGCGCGCGGCTTAGAGGGGCCAGCCTCATCATCACGGTGGACGGCAATGATGCGCGCCTGGCGGTCTCCAAACAGCTGGGGGCCGACGTCACCTTGAACTTCAAGTCCCAGGATGTCGTGGCTGAAGTGCTCAAGATCACTGGTGGCAAGGGGGCTGACAGCGCCATTGAAGCGCTCGGCACGCAAGCCACGTTCGAGAGCGCATTGCGTTGCATCCGCCCTGGAGGCACGCTTTCAAGCCTGGGGGTTTACTCCACGGATCTCAAGATTCCATTGGACGCCTTCGGGGCCGGACTGGGCGACCACCGCATCAACACGGCCTTGTGCCCAGGCGGCAAGGAGCGCATGCGTCGCCTGATGTCCGTGATCGAAAGCGGCAGGATAGATCTGAGTCCGTTGGTCACGCACAAATACCCGCTGCAAGACATCGCGGCTGCATATGAGCTCTTCAGCCATCAGCGCGATGGCGTGCTGAAGATCGCCATCAAGCCTTGATCCCTCGCTCGTGCGCAATGCGACTGCCTGGGCGCAGCTGGGCTTGCGCTTGAGCCAGGCTCCAGTCCCTTGGAGCTTGCCGCGTCAGCTTGCGCCGAGCGAGCCCTGGGCTCCACCTGCGGCCTGATCGACCAGCCCTTGTTCCATGCCATAGCGGACCAAGGCTGCCAGATTGGGCAGTTGCAGTTTGTCGAGAACGTGGGCTTTGTGCGTGCTGACGGTCTTCACCGAGAGGTGCAGGGCCTGGGCAATGTCTGTCAGACGCTGCCCCGCGACAAGTCTTTGCAGGACTTCCATTTCGCGGTTGCTGAGCTTGTCGTGCCGGCGCGAAGGCATGTCACCATGCAACTGAAGAATGACACTTTCGGCCAGGCTGGGCGTCACGTACGCCCCTCCCGAAGCGACTTTGCGTACGGCCTTGACGAGTTCAACCCCGGCCCCGTCCTTCGTGACGTAGCCCTTGGCGCCCGCCTTGAATGCCCGCAGGGCATATTGTTCCTCGGCGTACATGCTGAGCACCAGGATGGCCACGCCGGCGTGCTCGGTCCGGATGCGTTGGATGAGATCCAGCCCCCCCATGCCAGGCATGGCGAGATCAATGATGGCCAGGTCAATCGAGTGCAGCGCCAGAATCTTCAGGGCCTCATGACCACTGCCAGCGGCGATGGTCTGCCACTGCTCTTCAGTGTCGGCAAGTATGCGCGCCAAGCCCTCGCGCATGATCTCGTGATCATCGACGATCAGGATTCGCAGCGTTACTGGATCGGGATCGGTATGCATCGTTCCTTGCCCGGTATGGAAAACGGATCAATCCAAAGCACAGGCCCGCGCCAGACGCTGATTCATAGGATGCCTCTCAGGGCGGCTTCGACGCCATGCGGCAGGCGCGAAAACTCAGAATTTTCCTAGTGTACATCGGCGATTGCCCACTTCGGTGTGCAATGCGCCCACGGTGTATCGCGCGCCGTTCCCATTGTCGACAGCGCCTGTCGCCACGAAACTGAGTGCCATCCTGAAGCCACTACCCGTCTGGAGCCACCGATGAACACTTCCCTGCCAACCGGAATTTCGCAACTGCCGGAATGGTTCGTTCACCGAGGCGGCATTGTTCCGGGAGCGCAGCCGCATTGGATGAGTGAGGCGCTGACTCTGCTCGGCGTTGCCGCCGAGGCCTGGGCAGATGCCTGCGCTGTCCGTGTGATGCGGGTGCGCAGCGGAGCGTCGCTTTACCCCGAGGGGGCGACCACCCAGTCACTGTATATCGTGCGCCATGGGGCCTTCAAATGCCTGAAGACTGCCGAAGATGGCTACGAACACGTGCTGGGGTACGCGGAATCTGGCGATGTTCTGGGCTTTGAAGGCCTGGCCTGCGACCGCCAGCCGCTGGGCGTGGTGGCCTTGGAGGATTCCAGCGTTCTGGTACTGCCGTTCGACGGGCTCGACGCCTTGCGCAGGCAGTCGCCGGCGCTTGACCGGGCGCTGCAGCGCGCATTGAGCAGCCAGTTGACATGCGCCCAGGAGATCGCCGGCATGATGGCGGCGGTTGCCTCCGAAGTGCGCCTGGCACGATTTCTCCTCTGGATGTCCTTGCGGATGGCCGCCCGAGGCCAGTCACCGCGACACTTTGTTCTGCGCATGAGCCGTCGCGATCTCGCCAGCCTGCTGGCCGTTGCCCATGAGACGGTCAGTCGGGGCTTCGGCCTGCTCGCCGAGTGGGGCTATGTCAAGGTGGACAAGCGGGATGTCGAGATCCTCGACATGCCGGGTCTCAGAGCCTGTACCTGCAGTACCCGGCGCGACATGAATGACCCGCATCACCCCAGACCGACTTCGGCCGTCACCCGGCCCAGAAAGAACGCCCAGCAAGCAGAGGAGGCTTTGTCATGAACGATTTCAAAACTTTGCTCCTGCACCTTGACGCCGTGCCCATGAGCCGCTCCCGCCTCGAATGCGTCAGACAATTCGCCACCGAACAGGGAGCACGCATCGAGGTGCTCTATGCCGTGATGCCGTGGATGATGCAATACCCCCTGGCGCTGGACTCCGGCGGCATGGTCGCAGGCCAACTCATGCAATGGCAGTTCGATGTCCGCGATGCAGCCAAGGCGGCCTTCGAGAATGAGTGCCGGCAGGCAGGCCTGGCTGGCCTGAGCTGGCACGAAACCCAGGGTGATCCGGTGCTGGGATTGCGCGGCCCCGCCTGGGCGGCCGACCTGTTGGTGCTGTCACAGCACGATCCCAACGCCGCGATCCCCTCCGGAGTACGGCCGGACTTCGTGGCATCGGTGCTTGCCGAGACCGGCAAGCCGGGGCTGGTGCTGCCCTATATCGGCGTGGCACCCCGCATCGGACAAAACGTTCTCGTCGCGTGGAAAGGGACGCCGGAGTCGGCGCGCGCCTTGACTGCGGCCCTGCCCATTCTCCAGCGCGCAGGCAGCGTGCATGTGGCGACCTGGGACGAAACCGGCGATGCAGGTGCTGATGCCGCCCTGCCCGCCCTGCAGTTCCTGCAACGGCATGGCATCACCGCATCGCTGCACCACGGCGGCCCTCCCACCGGGGATCTGGGCGATCTGCTGCTGTCCCAGGCGGCAGATCTGCAGGCCGATCTGCTGGTCATGGGCTGCTACGGCCACGGCCGCGCGCGGGAATGGGCTTTGGGCGGCGTGACCCGCACGGTCTTGCAGACCATGACACTGCCAGTGCTGATGGTGCACTGACGCAGGGCGTGCTCAAGGCGGCGCCGCCTGGCCTTGAGCGGCCCTGGCGGCGGCACGCTGCGCTATCCAGTCGCGCGCCAGGGTGAATTCATTGGACTTGTCAAAGTAAGCCACGGCTCCGGCAGCCAGCAAGGTATTGCGCATGGCCTGCCAGGTGAAGTTGGAAAGCACCACCAC
>JAMNYN010000117.1 GCA_023622805.1 Pseudomonadota bacterium
TTGGCAATACGCAGGTGATGCGCCAGGCACTGGAATGCACGCACAAGGGCTGGGGCCAGAGCATCATCATCGGCGTGGCCGAAGCCGGTGCCGAAATCTCCACGCGCCCATTCCAGCTGGTCACGGGCCGCGAATGGAAGGGCTCGGCCTTCGGCGGCGCGCGCGGTCGCACCGACGTGCCGAAGATCGTCGACTGGTACATGGAAGGCAAGATCAACATCGACGACCTGATCACCCACCACCTCAAGCTCGAAGACATCAACAAGGGCTTTGATCTGATGAAGTCGGGCGAGTCCATCCGTTCAGTTGTAGTCTACTAAGAACCGCTACGCGAAGCGCTCACCTGAGCGCTCCACGACTGCCCGTGCCGCCCCACTGCACGGGCAGTGTCATTTTGAGGAAACACCTGCATGACTGCCACTCTGGAATTGCTCAGCGCCCACGCCGCCTTTGGTGGCGCTCAGCGCTTTTACCGCCACGCGTCGACCGAAATCGGTTTGCCGATGAAGTTTTCGGTCTATCTGCCGCCCAAGGCCGTGGCCGGTGAGAAGGTGCCGGCCCTGGTCTATCTGGCCGGACTGACCTGCACCGAGGAAACTTTCATGACCAAGGCCGGTGCCCAGCGCCTGGCGGCCGAACTGGGCATGGCATTGATCGCCCCCGACACCAGCCCGCGCGGCGCCGAGCTGCCCGGCGAGTCGGCCAGTTGGGACTTTGGCGTGGGCGCGGGCTTTTACCTCGACGCCACTACCCGTCCCTGGGGCCTGAACTGGCGCATGGAGAGCTATATCGTCGAAGAGCTGCTGCCGCTGTTGGGCCACAAGCTGCCGATTGACATGGACCGCCTGGGCATCTTCGGCCACTCCATGGGCGGCCACGGCGCGCTGACCCTGGCGCTGCGCCATCCCGGCCTGTTCAAAAGCCTGTCGGCGTTCGCCCCCATAGCCAACCCCAGCCAATGCGCCTGGGGCCGCAAGGCGTTCACCGGCTACCTGGGCGAAGACGAATCGGCCTGGGCCGCGCATGACGCCAGCGCGCTGATGGCCGCGCAAGAGTCCGTGCCCTACCCCGGCGGCATCCTCGTCGACCAAGGCCTGGCGGACAAATTCCTGATGGAAAAACAGCTGCTGCCCGAAGCCCTGGAAGCAGCCTGCGCCCAGGTCGGCCAGCCTTTGACGCTGCGCCGCCAGCCGGGCTATGACCACGGCTACTACTTCATCCAGACTTTCATCGACGACCATTTGCGCCACCACGCGGGGCGGTTGAACACCCCCTGAGCGGCTTCGCCGGATGGCCGGCCCCCGCTTCCCCCTCTCATTCTTCGGTGGAGGGGGGCGCCCGGCCAGGGACGGCAGCCTCGGTTCGGGGGAGCCGCCCAGGTGCGGCCCTTCCTCGCTGCGGGGCGGCCATCCGCCCCCTTGCCGGACCATGCCAGTTGCGTGACGCCGTAGGCTATACGATCGTTGAAAAACACCCCAAACTGGTGGCATCAGGAACAGCTGATCCGCTGGGCCAATTCGCACAAGAATAGTGCGACATAGGTACATCCCCTACAGTCGAGTGTTAGTCTTCAGCAAGGTTGTCCCATGACACGCAAGCCCCAGATCACCATTTCCTCCCTGGATCTCGACCGCATCGAGGCCTTGCTGGCGGCCCTTCCCGCATCCGTCTTTCCCGGCAAGGCCGATCTCGAGGCCGAACTGGACCGCGCGGACGTGGTCGAGCCCGACCAGATTCCGCCCAATGTTGTGACCATGAACTCCACCGTGCAGTTCGAGATCCTCGAAACACGGCAGGACTTCCGCCTGACCCTGGTCTACCCACGCGACATCGATGGCAGCGCCGACCGCGTGTCCATCTTCGCCCCCGTGGGCAGTGCGCTGCTGGGCCTGGCCGTGGGTGACGAACTCGCCTGGCCCGGCCCCGGCGGCAAGACCATGACGGTGCGCGTGACCGGCATCATCTATCAGCCCGAAAGCGCGGGCGAACTGCACCGCTAGGGAAAAAAAGCACCCCCTGAGCGGCTCACGCCGCTTCCCCCTCTCAACCTTCGGTGGAGGGGGACGGCAGCCTCGCTGCGCGGCGGCGCTTGCTCGCTGCCCCCTTGCTGGACTGCGCCAGTTGCAGGGGCTAGGGGCGGTGCGCAAACGATATTTCCCTGATCAGCGAAGCCGCTCAGGGGCGTGCCCTTCAACTCAACCAGGCCGTCACCAGGCCGGCGCCGACCAGGCCGGCCTGCCAGCGCAAGGCGACCTGCCAGTTGGGCATGCGGCGCTCCACGCGCTCATACAGCTGTTGGCCCACGGCCACGGACAGCGCAAACGCTCCCACCAGGCCCAGCAGGCTGGCCGGCACCGAACCGGGCCAGAGATGGTCCACCACGGCGTTGACCAGCAGGCACACGGGGAAGTGCACCAGAAACACGGAGTAGGAAATCTGCCCCAGCCACTGCAAGGGCGCCACGCCGCGCCAGGCAGTCAGCCGCGAACTGCGCATGACGGCCACCAGGGCCAGGGCCGTGGCACCGGCCAGCGCGATGCGCGTGCGCCACTCCAGCCACAGCGCCACGGCCAGCAGCACGGCCATGGCCGCGCTCCAGGCCCAGGGACGGGGCGAACGCGAGGCCCACCAGGCCATCATGCCCAGGCCGTAGGCGCCAAAGAAGTACAACGCCCAGTTATCCAGATCCGTATCCCGGTTGAAGCTCCACAGGGAGGCGGCCGCCAGCGCCACGACCAGCATCTGGCCAGGCGCCAAGCCGGGCTGCGCAGCCGGGTCGGCCGCAGGTCGGCGCGCGGCCAGCCAGCGGCAGGCCGCGAACAGCAGCGCCGACAAGGCGAACAGCTGAAAGTCGATGGACACATACCAGACACCGGCCGACAGCGACTCCTCGCCCAGAATGCCTTGCAGCAGCAGGGCATGGGCCAGCAACTGGGACAGGCTGGGCTCATCCGACACCGAGGAATGCGCGAACCAGGGCCGCACCAGCGCCGACACCAGCACCGCGATCACCAGCGCCACGGCCAGAGGCACGACCAGGCGCATGAAACGCTTGCCTATCAGGGGCAGCGCCTGGCTGTGCCGGGCCAGGCCGGCTGGGGCCAGGCTGGCCGCGGCCAGGTAGCCGCCCAGCACCAGGAACAGCTGCACGGCCATGCGTGCGTATTCGGACAACCAGCCGATCAGACCAGGGGCGTAGGGCAGCAGCACGTCCGACAAGGGGCCGTAAAAAGCCAGGTGATGCCAGACAATGGCAGCGCAGGCCAGGCCCTTGGTGCAGTCGATGACGGCATTGCGCGAGGCAGGTAACGTAGAAGACATAAAAGGGAAAAAGGGATCACAGTGGCGGTGCCAACCTACAACGCCCAAGGCGCCGGTATGGCCGAATATGCAGGCATGCGATGGCATGCGCCCTGGATTTTGCGCTTTTCGCCTATCCATTGCTGGCGCCGGAGCGTGATCGCGGAAAAATGACCCTACTTTAGTGTTTTGAATTTTCAGTAATTACTGAAATACAAATCAACAAAGGGACAATGCCTCCATGACGCAAAGCACTCCTCTTCCCGAACTCAACCGTCAATTCATTTCACATTTTGGCGAGATGGGTAGCCGCTGGGGCATCAATCGCACCGTGGGCCAGATTTACGCACTGCTGTTCCTGTCGCCCGTGGCGCTAAACGCGGACCAGATTGCCGAAGCGCTGGCTTTTTCGCGTTCCAACGTGAGCATGGGGCTCAAGGAGCTGCAGGCCTGGCGGCTGGTGCATTTGCGCCACCATCCGGGCGACCGCCGTGAATACTTTGATGCTCCCCAGGACGTCTGGGAAATTTTCCGCCGCCTGGCCGAGGAGCGCCGCCGCCGGGAAATCGAGCCCACCCAGTCCATGCTGCGCGCCGCCCTGCTGGAAGATCCGCAAAGCGAAGAAGAGCGCTATGCGCAGGAACGCATGCGCGACATGCACGAGCTCATCGACCGCCTGATGACCTGGTTCGATGAAATCCAGCGCCTGTCGCCGGAAACCGCCAAGCAGCTGATGGGCATGGGCGCGACCGTGACGCGGGTGCTGGAGCTCAAGGACCGACTGACCGGTAAAAGCAGCGCTGCGCGCAGCAGCAAAACGGACTAGGAAAGGCTATCGCCATGGACGTCTTGACGCTCTCGCGCATACAGTTCGCGACCAATATTTCCTTCCACATCCTGTTCCCGACCATCAACATTGCACTGTGCTGGTTCCTGGTCTACTTTCGCGTGCGCCACAACCGGGCACAGGCAGCCCACAACACCGCGGAAGCCAGCGCCTGGGAGCAGACCTACTACTTCTGGACCAAGGTCTTCGCCCTGTCTTTCGCCATGGGCGTGGTCTCGGGCGTGACCATGAGCTTTCAGTTCGGCACCAACTGGCCGGGCTACATGGAGCGGGCCGGCAATATCGCCGGGCCGCTGCTGGGCTACGAAATCCTCACCGCCTTTTTCCTCGAAGCTTCGTTCCTGGGCATCATGCTGTTCGGCAAGGGCCGGGTGTCTGACCGCGTGCACTTTGCGGCCACGCTGCTGGTCGCCGGCGGCACCACCTTGTCGGCGTTCTGGATCCTGAGCCTGAACTCCTGGATGCAGACACCGGCGGGCTACGCGCTGATTGATGGCGTGTTCCACCCCACCGACTGGCTGGCCATCATCTTCAACCCGTCCTTCCCCTATCGCCTGGCCCACATGCTGCTGGCGTCAACCTTGACCACGGGCTTTCTGATCGCCGGCCTGAGCGCCTGGCAACTGCTGCGCGGCAAGGCCACGCCCGGCAGCTACCGCGCATTGCGCACCGCCATCACGGCCGTGGCCGTGGCGATCCCGCTGCAGGTGCTCGTCGGCGACCAGCACGGGCTCAACACCCTGGAGCACCAGCCGGCCAAGATCGCCGCCATCGAAGGCATCTGGCACACCGAAAAAGGCGCGCCCCTGACTCTGCTGGGCTGGCCCAACGAAGCCGAAGGCCGCACCGACTACGCGCTGCAAATCCCCAAGCTGGCCAGCCTGATCCTGGCCCACGACATGAATGCCGAGCTCAAGGGACTCAACGAGTTTCCGGGCGCGCATCCACCGGTCGCGCCCGTGTTCTGGAGCTTTCGCGTGATGGTCGGCGTAGGCAGCCTGATGCTGCTGGTGTCCTGGTTCTGCGGCTGGAAGCTCTGGCAGCAACGCAGGCAAAAGCCCGAGGCGCTGCAGCTGTCCCGC
>JAMNYN010000029.1 GCA_023622805.1 Pseudomonadota bacterium
AGCCGCGGCCTGGCCCATGTCCTGCGGCTCGAAAGGCACGAAGGCGGCAGCGCCGACAGGCGCACCGTGCCAGCATTCACGCCCCGCGCTGGCCGCCTGCCGCAATGCGGCCACCTGCGGCTGCCGGCCCGCATCCAGGCACTGGCCCAGCACGTCCAGGATGGCGCCCACGATGCCCTTGTAGCCGGTGCAGCGGCAGAGATTGCCGGACAGCTCCAGACGCACCCGGGCTTCGTCCGCATCCGGAAAACGCAGCACGATGTCGCGGGCCGTGGCCAACATGCCCGGCGTGCAGTAGCCACATTGCAGCCCATGGTGCTTGGAGAATGCCGGGCGCAGCAGCGCCATGATGGGATCGTCCTGGTAGCCTTCGACCGAGATGATCTCGCGGCCTTCACAAGCCGGCGCGAAAGAAATGCACGAACGCACCGGCGCACCATCGACGAGCACCGTGCACGCGCCACACACGCCGTGCTCGCAGCCCAGGTGCGTGCCGGTCTGACGGCCTTCCTCGCGGATGAAGTCGCCCAGATGCGTGCGGTCGGGCACCTCGCGGCGCAGGTTCAGGCCGTTGAGTTGAATGCTTACCACGCTCATGCTGCGTACTCCTTCTGGTCGATCATGGCTTCAGGCGTCATCAGCGCCTGCTGCAGGCAGCGGGTCACGGCCGCGAGCTGCATCTGTTGCTTGACGGGGTCGTCGCCGACCTGCGCCAAGGCCTGGGCGATGACGTCGCTGGCAGGCACCTGGCCGGTCGTGGCCACCAGCCTGGCCAGCCCGGGCAGGGGCTGGGGCGCGCCATCGAGCGCGCCGAGCATGATCCGCGCGCGCTTGCGCTGTGGATCAAACACCGCGGCGCAGCTGGCCTCGGCAAACTCGCCCGTCTTGCGGCAGAACTTGTAGTAGCCCCAGCGCGCACCGGCATCGAGCTGGGGCACGGTCACCGCGGCGATGATTTCGCCTTCCCGCAGTTGCGTCGTGTACGCGCCGAGCATGAACGCATCCATGGGCACGGTGCGCTTGCCGCCCGCGGACTGCAGCTCGATGTCGGCGGCCAGCGCCGACAGCGTGAGCACCCAGTCGGCGGCGGGATCGGCATGGGCCAGGCTGCCCGCGATCGTGCCGCGATTGCGCACCGCGCGATAGGCGATGCCACCGGCCACGTACTGCAGCATGGAACCGCGCAGCACCGCGTGCACGCCGTCCTCGATTTCCGCGTGCGTCACCGCGGCGCCGATGCGGATCGTGCCGCCCTTGGCCTGCACCGTGCGCAGTTCGGCCAGCCGCGATACGTCCACGACCTTGTTGGGCCGCGTCAGGCGCAGATTGAGCATGGGGCCCATGGACTGGCTGCCGCCCATGACCTTGATCGGCCCTGGCGCATCCAGATCGGCCAACAGCTGCAGTGCGCCGGCCAGTTCGGCCGGCTGCGAATATTCGAATTTTGCGGCTTTCACGCTGCAACTCCTTTGAGCTCGGCAGCCGCGACGCGGGCCGCTGCCGGTGGGGTTTCAGATGCCGCGCTGTGCTGGCCTTGCTGCAGTGCGTGCAGCAGCTTGTGCGGCGTGAGCGGCGTGCTCGACATCTCCGCGCCCAGGTGGTGGATCGCATCGTTGACCGCGTTGAAGATCGCAGCCGGTGGCGCAATGGCTCCGCCCTCGCCCATGCCCTTGACCCCGAATTCGGTGTTGGGCGAAGGCGTGACAAAGTGATGGATTTTCATCTGCGGCACTTCGGTCGCGCCGGGTAGCATGTAGTCCGCCAGCGTGGACGCCAGCGGCTGGCCGTTGGCGTCGTAGCGCATTTCCTCGTACATGGCCGTGCCCACGCCCTGGGCCACGCCGCCGAAGGTCTGGCCTTCCACCACCAGCGGATTGACCATCACGCCGCAGTCCTCGACGATGGCGTAGTCCAGGATGCGGACCTTGCCGGTCAGCGTGTCCACTTCCACCACCACCGCGTGGCTGGCATAGGTGAAGGAGCCGGTGTCCACATTCGGCTTGTAGCCCGCCGTGGTCTCCAGCCCCGCGCGATCCACGTCGGCCGGCAGCAGTTGCGGCCGCAGGTACCAGGCATTGGTCACGTCGGCCAGCGACACGCTCTGGCCCGTGCTGGCCGAGACGATGCGCCCCGCCTGCAGGCTCACGTCGTCCACGTCGGTCTTGAGCAGGTGCGCGCCAATGACCAGCACCCGCGGGAGCAGAATCTTGCAGGCGCGCGAAACAGCGCCGCCCGCATAGACGATGGAGCGCGATGCGTAGGTGCCGGTCGAAAACGGCGTGAACGCGGTATCGCCATGGACCACCTTGGTGCGGTAGATGTCGACGCCCAGGACTTCATGCGCGATCTGGGCCAGCGTGGTTTCCATGCCCTGGCCGTGCGAATGCACGCCCACGCGGATTTCCGCCCCTCCGTCGGGTGTGAGGCGCACGGTGGCCGAATCAAATCCCGGAACCACTGGCGTGCCCCAGGCGGCAAACACCGAAGTGCCATGCGCCGACTGCTCCACATAGGTGGCAAAGCCCACGCCGATGAGCTTGCCGCCGCGCCCGGCATCCGCCGCGGCCCGTGCCTTGCGCTGGCGCTCGCGCACCGCGTCAAAGTCGACCATGTCCTTGGCCTTGAGCAGGCTGGCCGGATAGTCGCCGCCATCGAAATGCTTGTTGGTCACATTGACGTAAGGCATGGCTTCGGGCGGCACCAGGTTTTCCATGCGCACCTGCCAGGGCTCGCGGCCCACTTCGCGCGCAATGGCGTCCATCAGCAGCTCGATGGCAAAGCACACGCCCGTGCGCGCCACGCCGCGGTAGGGCACGAAGCCCGGCTTGTTGGTGGCAATCGCCTCGGTCACGCAGCGGTAGCCACGAAAGGCATAGGGCCCGGGCAGATTGCCCAGCGCCTGGCCGGGCTCGAGGCCGATGGTGAAAGGCCAGACGGAGTAGGCCCCGCCATCGATCACGATCTTCGCGTCCAGCGCCAGCAGCCGGCCTTGGGGGTCCACGTGGGCCGTCAGGTCGTAATGGTGCTCACGCGAGTTGGCGCCCGCGATCAGGTGCTCGCGCCGGTCCTCGATGAAGCGAAAGGGCTTGCGGAACTTCATGGCCAGCCAGGCGATGCACAGCTCCTCCTGCTGCAGCACGCATTTGTAGCCGAAGGCACCACCGACGTCGGGGGCGACCACGCGCACCTGATCCTGGGCCAGCCCCAGGCACTCGGCCAGGATGGTGCGGATCATGTGGGGCACCTGCGAAGCCGTGTAGACCACCAGCTGGTCTGCACGTTCGTCCCAGTAGGCCAGCACTGCCTTGCCTTCCATGGGCACCATGCACTGGCGCGCCAGCTCCATCTTGCGATGCACGACCCGGCTGCCCTGGGCAGCGCAGGCGTCAAAGCCGATGTCGGCCTGCAGCGTGAGGAAATGGTTGCTCGACCAGCCGTCATGGACGTACTGCCCCTGCGCGGCCCCGGCCTTGGCCGCCTCCACGTTGGCAAAGACCGGCAGATCGGCATATTCGACCTGCACCGTCTCGGCCAGGTCTTCGGCCTCCGCGCGCGTGGGCGCGCACACCATCACCACCGGCTCGCCCACGAAGCGCACCTTGCCCGAAGCCAGCGGCGGCTGCGCCGAGCGCTGGTAGGTGGGCAGCGCGGAGTCGGCAACGATGTCCGACGCGCCGCTCATGTGGGCACGCAGGAACACGCTGCGCCCCAGCACGGCCTCGGCGTTCTCCACCTGGATGGCGGCAATGCCGGCATGCGCCATGGCGCTGCGCACAAAAGCAATCTCCTGCAACTCGGGCATGCTCATGTCCGCAATGAAATTGCCGCGCCCATTCAAATGGCGTTCGTCTTCCTTGCGCAGCACCCGGGCGCCCACGCCCTGCCCCTGGCTCTCCGCATGGTCCATATCCGTGGCGATTTGCACGCGTTCCATCGGCTTGTCTCCTTGTTCCAAAAAAGCTTGCGGGCCTTGCGCGCCATGCCTTGCACGGCATGGCGGGAGAAGGCCCGGTTCATGACAGTTTGTCCTGCCTCACCCATCAATCAGGATAGCCATCTCCGGCACCCGGGTCGCCGGAGTAACCATCGCGCACCGAGGATCCCTGCGCGCCGCGGCCCGAGCCCTGTACCTGAATCTGGATCTTGTCGATGTCGAATGCCTTCACCTTGTCGATGTTCATCGTCACCAGCTGAGGCATGGCAATCACAAAAATCACCATCAGTATCTGGATGCCCACGAACGGAATCGCTCCGCGGTAGATATCCGAAGTCTTGATTTCCTTGGGAGCCACCGAGCGCAGATAGAACAGCGAGAAGCCGAACGGCGGATGCATGAACGAAGTCTGCATATTGATCGCCAGCAGCACGCCGAACCACACCAGATCGATGCCCAGCTTCTGCGCCACGGGCGCCAGCAGCGGCACGATGATGAACGCCAGCTCGAAGAAATCCAGGAAGAAGGCGAGCACGAACACCAACAGGTTCACAACCAGTAGAAAACCCAGCTGGCCACCCGGCAGGTTGATCAGCAGATGCTCGACCCACAGGTCACCGTCGAGCGAGCGGAACACCAGACCGAACACCGTGGCACCGATCAGGATGAAGAGCGCAAAACAGGTCAGCTTTGCCGTCTTGTCCATGGCCTGGTTCAGCAGATCCAGGCCCAGGCGGCGGCGGATCAGCGCCAGAATCAGCGCCCCCACAGCCCCCATCGCACCGCCTTCGGTCGGCGTGGCAATGCCCAGGAAAATGGTGCCCAGAACCAGGAAAATCAGCACCAGCGGCGGCACCAGCGAAGTCAGCACGCGCTTGCCCAGGGCGGCGCCATGCAGATTGCGGGCTTCGATGGGCAGCGCCGGTGCGCAGTGCGGGTGAATCATCGACTTGATGAATACGTAGATCACGTAGAGCAGGGTCAAGCCCAGGCCGGGAATCAGCGCGCCGGCATACATGTCACCCACCGAACGGCCCAACTGGTCGGCCAGCACGATCAGCACCAGCGAAGGCGGAATGATCTGCGCGAGCGTGCCAGAAGCCGCGATCACGCCGGCGGCCAGGCGCTTGTCATAGCCGTAGCGCAGCATGATGGGCAGGGAAATCAACCCCATCGAGATCACGGATGCCGCCACCACGCCGGTGGTCGCCGCCAGCAGCGCGCCGACGAAAATCACGGCATAGGCCAGGCCGCCGCGTACCGCACCAAACAGCTGGCCTATGGTGTCCAGCAGTTCCTCGGCCATGCCGCTGCGTTCCAGTATCAGCCCCATGAAAGTGAAGAACGGAATCGCCAACAAGGTTTCGTTGAACATGATGCCGAAGACCCGTTCTGGCAGCGCCTGGAAGATCGAAGGCTCGATCTGTCCCATTGCCATACCGATCCCACCGAACAGCAGACCTGTCGCGGAAATCGAAAAAGCCACCGGATAACCGATGAGCAGCACCAAAACCATGCTGGCAAACATGATGGGCGCCATGTACGCAGTCAGAAACTCAATCATGGTGGTTCCAGAGAAGAGAAGAGAGCACGCGCAGCATCAGCGGCTTTCGTGAGGGGTATCGGAAGAAGCCGTGCTTTCGCAACCGATGCCAGGCTGGTTTCCGGGCGGCAAGGCACGCAACTCGTGGATATCCTTGATGAGTTCCGAAATGCCCTGCAGCAGCAGCAGCGCAAAGCCGACCGGGATCAGCAGCTTCACCGGCCAGCGCACCAGGCCGCCGGCATTGGCCGAGACTTCGCCGCTTTGCCAGGCATGCATCACGGGCGGCCATGACAGCGCAAGAATCAGCGTGACCACCGGTATCAGAAACAGCAGCGTGCCAATGATCTCCACGCGCAACTGCGTGCGCCGGCTCATGCGGGTGTAGAACAGATCCACGCGCACATGCTCGCGGTTCAGCAAGGTGTAGCCCGCGCACAGCAGGAACACTCCGGCGAACAGGTACCACTGGATTTCCAGCATCGCGTTGGAACTCATGTTCCAGGCCTTGCGCGAAACCGCGTTGCCGGCGCTGATCAGCACCGCCGCCAGCACAAGCCAGCAGGCCAGCCGGCCCACGCAGCGATTGAGCGCGTCGATGCCATGCGCCATGCGCAACCACAGGGAATCCCCTGGGGAGGACGAATATTCAGGTCGATGTAGTGAAGAGGGCTGCATGACCGGACCTCACTTGGCGGCTGCCGCTTGCACGGCGTGGAATGTGAAGTTGTCCAACGGACCATCCGCCACCTTGAACCAGCTGGCCTCCAGCACCCGAAACGCTTTCCACTTGGGGTAGATCGCCTTGAACGATTCGCTCTTGGCCGCCAGTTCCTCCATGGTCAGCTCGGCCGCCTTGAAAGCGGCGGTCATCACGTCGCGCGGGAAATAGCCCAGCTTGGCGCCTTCACCGATGAGCTTCTTCAGCGCCACGGGGTTGCGCGAGTCGTAGTCGGCCAGCATCTTCAGCGTCTGCTCGGCAGCCGCGCACTGGAACGCGGCCTGGTAGGCCTTGGGCAAGGCCTTCCAGGCATCGGCATTCACCATGGAAGTGATCGAGGCACTGCCCTCCCACCAGCCAGGCGCGTAGTAATAGTGCGCCACACGGTGCAGGCCCAGCTTCTCGTCGTCATAAGGGCCAATCCATTCGGCGGCGTCGATCGTGCCTTTTTCCAGCGACGAATAGATATCGGCGGGCGGAATCTGCTGCGGCACGGCGCCCAGCTTGGCCAGCACCATGCCGCCTATGCCGCCGATGCGCATCTTCAGCCCCTGCAGATCGGCCACCGACTGGATGGGCTTGCGATAAAAGCCTCCCATCTGCACGCCCACGTTGCCGCAGGTGACATTGACGATGTTGTGCTTGGCGTACATCGCGCGAAGCATGTCCAGGCCGCCGCCGAACAGCATCCAGGCATTGTGCTGACGCGAGTTCAGTCCAAACGGCAAACCCGTGTCGAATCCGACCGCGGGCTCCTTGCCCACATAGGCGCTAGCCAGCACATGGTTGCATTCCACCGTGCCATTGCTCACCGCATCGAAATTCTGCGCCGGCGGAACGATGTCCCCGCCCGCGAACGCACGGATCTGGAACTTCCCGTTGGTGAGCTCAAGCACCCGCGCACAAAGGTGCTCGGCCGAACCGTACATGGTGTCCAGGCTTTTGGGCCAGCTGGTGGACATCCGCCATTTGACCAGCGGCGCATCCTGCGCCGCAGCATCGCGCGCGCCCGCCGCACCCAGCAGCGCCAGCGGCGCCGCCATCCCCACCTGCTGCACAAAGCCTCTTCTTTTCATAACCGTTCCTCTTCCATGCGTTGGGAAAACCGGAGAACCAAGTCCTTCTGCGACGCAGGAACCTGGCGGAAACACACCAAGAAATACTCAGTACAGGGATCATAATTTTTTCCGACATTTTTCCTCTCAGGGTAAACAACTAGGTCTAACTGCATGTTCTATATAGGCAAATACATTGAAGCCCTTGGAATCGCAAAAATTCACGCCAGGGTAAACACCAGTGAGTACGAATATTTATGTCAGTACACTGAGTAATCGCTTCACTTCCATCAAGCCGCCATGACCTGGAAAACCATCGCAAAATTCGACGACATCGGCGACGATGAGGCGCTCGCCTTCGAGCACAACGGCGCCAAGCTCGCGCTGTTCAAAAGCGCCGATGTCCTGCATGTCACCGACAACGTGTGCACCCACCAGTACGCCTTGCTGTCAGAGGGCTACATCGAGGACGGCTGCGTCGAGTGCCCGCTGCACCAGGGCTCGTTCGACCTCGCCACTGGCGAAGCAAAATGCGCGCCCGCCACGCAGCCGATCCGCATCTACCCGGTGCGCACGCAGGGCAATGACGTGCAGGCGGATCTGCCATGACAGCCGACCACACCACCGCCGAGAGCATCCTCATCATCGGCGCAGGGCAAGCCGGCGCCATGGCGGCCAGCGCCCTGCGTCAGTTCGGATTCGAAGGCGCCATCACGCTGGTCGGCGACGAGGATGCGGCCCCTTACGAGCGGCCGCCGCTGTCCAAAGCCGTGCTGCTGGAGACCGGCAGCGAGGACGCCATCCACATCCACCCCGGCGCCCACTACGGCGAGCACCGCATCACCACCCGGCTGGGCGTGAAAGTGGGCCGGCTGGACCCGCAAAACCATTGCGCGATGCTGACCGACGGCAGCGTATTGCGCTACTCGCAGTGCCTGCTTGCCACCGGTGGCCGCGTGCGCGAGCTGCCGCAGCATCCCGTGGGTCGCTCGCCCCGGCTGCACTACATACGCACGCTGGCGGATGCCAAGGCACTGCGCACCCAGCTGCATGGACTGGCCGCAGGCAGCACAGCTCAGGACACGCCCCTGCTGGTGCTCGGCGCAGGTTTTCTCGGACTGGAAGTGGCGTCCACGGCCCTGCAGCTCGGCGTGCCATCCGTGGTGCTGGAGCCCGGCAACAGACTGCTCGCACGCGCCACTCCGCCCGATTTCTCCTGCTGGCTGGCGCATCTCGTGAAGGCCAAGGGCGTCGATCTGCGCATGGGCGTCGCCTGCAATGGGCTGCAGGAGGATGCGCAAGGTATGCACGCCCAGCTGTCCGAAGGTGCGCCGCTGAGCGCCGCCTGCGTCGTGGCCGCCGTCGGCCAACTGGCCAACACGGCGCTGGCCAGCGCCGCCGGCCTGGACGTGTGCGCACAAACCGGTGGCATCGTCATCGACGCACAGGGCCGCACCAGCGCTGCCGACATCTACGCCGCCGGCGACTGCACGACACAGATGCAGCCGCTGCTGAACCAGGCCGTGCGCCTGGAGTCCTGGCAAAGCGCCAATGAGCAGGCGCGCATTGCCGCCGCCAGCATGTTGCGCAAGGACGTGGAGCCCGCCGCCACGCCCTGGTTCTGGACCGACATGTTCGGCCTGAACATCCAGATGATGGGACTGCCGCGCCCCGATCTGCACTATTGCCTGCGCGGCGTCCTGCCCGATCCCCAGGCGCTGGCGGAAGGCCGGGCCTCGGCAAAGTTTCTGATGTTTGGCCTGGATGACCAGCAGCGCCTGCGCTACGCGCTGGCCGTGAATGCCGGCGGCGAGCTGCGCGCCTTGCGCCCGCTGTTCACCCACGACACGGTCTGCAGCAGCGCCCTTCTCACCGACGACGCGCGCTCCCTGCGCGACATCGCCCGCCAACTGCAAGCGCCAGCGGCCTGAAATCCGCCTGCCCGCAAACCCCACACCTGCGAGAAACCGCCATGTTCAGCACCCATTCCGTCATCAACATCACGCCCCTGTCCAAGGACGGCAGCATCCAGGACTGCCAATGGCCCGAAGACGCCCTGCACTACATCCCCGACTGGGTCTATACCAACCGGGAAGTCTACGAACGCGAGATGAACTGCATCTTCCGCGGCAAGAGCTGGAACTACGTGGCTCTGGAGGCGGAGATTCCCAACACGGGCGACTACAAGCGCTCCTACGTGGGCGACACCCCGGTGGTGGTCTCGCGCGCCGAGGATGGCAGCATCCATGTCTTCGAGAACCGCTGCGCGCACCGCGGCGCGGAGTTCTGCCGCCACAGCCGCGGCAACAACACCGAGTTCGTCTGCCCGTACCACCAGTGGTCCTATGACCTCAAGGGCAATCTGCAAGGCGTGCCTTTCAAGCGCGGCGCCAACAAGGTCGGCGGCATGCCAAAGGACTTCAAGAATGCCGAGCACGGACTCAAGAAGCTGCATGTCACCACGCTCAACGGCGTCATCTTCGCGTCCTACAGCGCGGACGTCGAGCCCATAGAGGAATACCTCACGCCCGAGATCCAGAAGGACTTCGATGTGGTCTTCAATGGAAAGAAACTCAAGATTCTTGGCTATTACAAGAACGAGCTGCCCTGCAACTGGAAGATGTACCACGAGAACCTCAAGGACCCGTACCACGCCACCTTGCTGCACTCCTTCCTCGTGGTGTTCGGCCTGCTCGTCGCGGGCAACGATGCCGCCATGATCGCCGACGAAAAGCACGGGCGCCACGGCACCATGGCCTCGGCCAAGAAAGAGAACAAATACGCCGAGGTGAGCGAAGAGAACAAGAAGGAGATGCGCTCCTTCCACGAAGGCATGCAGCTGCACGATGAGCGCTTTCTGGACTTCATCAAGGAGTTCGATTCGCCCTGGTCCGTGACCATGCAGACCATATGGCCCAACATGATCGTGCAGCGCGAGATGAACACGCTGGGCGTGCGCCACATCGTGCCCAACGGCCCCAACAGCATGATCATGATGTGGACCATGTTCGGCTACGAAGACGATACCGAAGAGATGACCCAGCACCGCCTGCGCCAGGGCAATCTGATGGGTCCGGCGGGCTTCCTGGGTCTGGAAGACAACGAAGCCATGAAGTTCGTGCAGGAGGGCGTGCGCCGCTCCAGCAGCACCACCAACGTGATCAAGCTCGATGCCGACACCGTGGGCACTTCCAAGACGCTGATCTCCGAAGCCGCGATCCGCGCGATGTACCAGTACTACCGCCAGGTCATGGGCTTCTGATCTCCACGCAACAGCTCACTTCACACCATGACCACCACCCTCCAATCCCTTTATCGGCCCAGCCGCCTGCCGGTCGCGCGAGCACTGGCCCTGCGCGCTGAAATCGAACAATTCAACGCCGATTACTGCGCCGTGCTTGACGCGGGCGATATCGAGCAATGGCCGCATTTCTTCACCAGCGATGCCGTCTATCGCGTCACCGCCCGCGAGAACGCGGACCAGGGCCTGCTCGTAGGCCTGGTCTACGCCCAAGGCCGCGCCATGATGCATGACCGCGCCGTGGCCATCGCGCGCACGCAGATGTTTGCGCCCCGCTACAACCTGCACATGGTGACCAACATCCGCGTGACCCACGAATCGGACAGCGGCGAGATCGAAGCACAGGCCAACTTCACGCTGTTCCAGACCCTGGTCGAAGGCGCCACCACCGTGCACATGGTGGGAACCTATTACGACCGCTTCGTGCATGAGGATGGGAAGCTGCTGCTAAAGGAGCGTCAGGCCATCTATGACTCCAGCCTGATCGCCAACGATCTGGTCTATCCGCTGTAAACGGGGAGTGCCGCGCCATGCACCACGACGTACATCACGTGCAAAAACCGCAAAGCCCGGCGCTTCACGGCGGGGCTTGGCGCTCAGAAGGCGCGCATCGGACTGCCGTAATGGTTGTTGGCATCCACCAGGATGGCCATCAAGTCCATGAACATGGCCTGCTCCGCCGGGCGCAGCGGCGCCAGCAACCGCTCCTGGGCGCGCGTCATGCCGGCGCGCAGCAAGTCGATCACGGCCGCCCCTTCTTCCGTGACGTAGAGCTGCCACATGCGTTTATCGGCGGGGTGCACCTGGCGCGACAGCAGTCCGCGCTCTTCCAGCCGCTTGACCACATCGGCCGCCGTGGTGCGATCCAGGCCGATCTCCTTGCCCAAAGTGGTTTGATCCAGCCCCGGCTGGGTCTCGACGACGGAGAGTATGCCGAACTGAATGGGCGTGACCTTGCGGGTCTGGCATTCCTCGAAAAACATCGCGTAATGGATTTGATGCAAGCGGCGAATCAAAAAGCCGGGGCGCGAAGCCAGCCGCGTAAAGCTGTGATCAACCCCCTCTTTTTCCGCGAACGATGGATCGAAAAGCGAGCCACCTTGCGCAATACCTCGATCGTCCGCCGGGAGATCACTTCGATCGCCTTTAGCGTGCTTGATAGTCGCCATAAACAGAAAACCTTTTCAATGAAGGAGCTGAAGCCGGAGATATAAAAATCTATGCGGCACTTCAAATCATTCTAAGTTCTTTTAAAAGAACAGACAACAATTCATCTTGAAAAATCAATAATTTAATTACCGCATAGGCAGACACAAACTACCAACCCATCGCGCTCTCCAATCGACGTCCTAATACCAACGGACTCCGGGGATACTCACGCTCGCCAATAAAACATCAATATCATCAACAGGAATCATCATGAATAACAGAATCAAAAAAATCGCCCTCGAAGAGCACTTCATGGCCCCAGGATTTGAAACATATTCAAAGGCATTCATTCAACACATCCCCAAAGAGCAACAAGAAAAGCTAAAAATGCAATTGGGTGATTTTGATGAGATTCGCCTTGCCGAAATGGATAAAAACGGCATCGATTATGTTGTTTTATCCCAGACCGGCCCGGCTATTCAGGCGGAGTCCAGCATTCAACTCGGAATTTCTCGCGCCAAGGAGAATAATGATTTTCTCGCAGGAAAAATAGCCAAGCACCCGACCCGCTTTTGCGGATTTGCCGCATTGCCCATGCAAGACCCCAAGGCGGCTGCGGATGAGCTGGAGCGCGCCGTGCTGCAACTCGGTTTCAAGGGTGCGCTGGTCAACGGCCACACGCACGGCACTTACTACGACGACCCGAAATTCGACGCCTTCTGGGAGCGGCTGCAGGCACTCGACGTGCCTTTCTACCTGCACCCCATCGACATGCCCGCCCTGCCGCCGTCGTTTGCCGGCCACCCCGAACTCAACGGTGCCACCTGGGGCTGGGGCGTGGAAACCGGCACGCACGCGCTGCGCCTGCTGTTTGGCGGCGTGTTTGACCGCTTCCCCAATCTGAAGGTCATCGTGGGCCACATGGGCGAGGGACTGCCCTTCCTGCGCTGGCGCCTGGACAGCCGCTTTGCGGCCTATCCGCACGGCATACAGCTGGCGCACAAGCCGTCGGAGTACTTTGGCCGCAATCTGATCATCACCACCTCGGGCGTGTGCTCGCACGCCGCGCTGACCGGCGCCATCGGCGAAATGGGGGCGCAGGCCGTGCTGTTCTCGGTCGACTACCCCTACGAATCCTCCGACACGGCCGCCGAGTTCATCGAAACCGCACCGCTGGATGAAGCCACGCGCGCCCTGGTCTGCCACGGCAACGCCGCACGCATCCTCAAGCTCGATAGCGCGGCCTGAACCCGACGCTTCCACTCCTTCTTGCACTTTTTCGGATACCCACCATGTCCCAATTCTTCAAAAGCTATCGCATCGGCCAGATCGTCCCCAGCTCCAACACGACGATGGAAACCGAGATTCCCGCCATGTTGGCCGCGCGCCAACTCGTCCGACCCGAGCGCTTCACCTTCCATTCCAGCCGCATGCGCATGAAGCATGTGCGCAAGGAAGAGCTGGCCGCGATGGACAAGGAATCCGATCGCTGCGCGCTCGAACTCAGCGACGCCCGGGTCGACGTGCTGGGCTACGCCTGCCTGGTGGCGATCATGTCCATGGGGCTGGGCTACCACCGCGAATCGCAGGCACGCCTGCGCGGCGTGACGCAGTCGAATGACGCGGATGCACCGGTGGTCAGCAGCGCTGGCGCCCTCGTCGACGCGCTGAAAGTCATGGGCGCGAAGAAAATCGCCATCGTCTGCCCCTACATGAAGCCGCTGACCGAACTGGTGGTGGACTACATCCGCAACGAGGGCTTCGAAGTGGTGGACTACTGCGCGCTCGAAATCCCCGACAACCTCGAAGTGGGCCGCCACGACCCAGCCAAGCTGCCCGAAATCGTCTCGCGCCTGAACACCCAGGACGTCGACGTGATCGTGCTCTCGGCCTGCGTGCAGATGCCGTCGCTGCCCTCGGTCTCTGCCGTCGAAGCCATCACCGGCAAGCCCGTGGTGACGGCCGCCATCGCCACCACTTACGCCATGCTCAAGGCGCTGAACCTCGAAGCCGTGGTGCCGGGTGCCGGCGCGCTGCTGTCGGGCAAGTACTGAGCCGACAGGAGCAGCCATGAGCAACTACCTCTACGGCGCCAACGTGCAGGCGAACGGCATCCGCCAGCACTATCTGCGCTACGGCGGCGACAGCCGGCGCGGCGGCGTGCCCGTCATCCTGGTGCCCGGCATCACCAGCCCCGCCATCACCTGGGGCTTCGTGGCCGAAGTACTGGGCCGGCAGTTCGACACCTATGTGGTGGACGTGCGCGGGCGCGGGCTGTCCAGCACCGGCGACGACCTCGACTACAGCCTAGACGCCTATGCCGACGACATCCAGGCGCTGGCCGAGGCGCTCGAATTGCCCCAGTACTCGGTACTGGGCCATTCCATGGGCGCGCGCATCGGCGTGCGCCTGGCCAGCCGCCAGCCTGCGGGGCTCGAACGACTGGTGCTGGTCGACCCGCCGGTCTCCGGCCCGGGCCGCCGCGCCTATCCGTCCAAGCTGCCCTGGTACGTGGACTCGATCGCCCTGGCCACCAAGGGCTGCAGCGCCGAGGAGATGCGCGCCTTCTGCCCCACCTGGACCGAGGAACAGCTGCAGCTGCGCGCCGAGTGGCTGCACACCTGCAACACCCAGGGCATCGTCACCACGTTCAACAACTTCCATGACGAAGACATGCACCAGCACCTGGGCGCGGTGCGCGTGCCCACCATGCTCATGGTGGCTGGTCGCGGCGACGTGATCCGCCCCGAGGACGAGCAGGAAATCCAGTCGCTGATTCCCTCCCTGGCCATCACCCGTGTGCCGAATGCCGGCCACATGATTCCCTGGGACGACGCAGCGGGCTTTTACGCCGCGCTGGGCGACTTTCTGGGCGCCCAGGTGGGCTGACGCGCCCGCCCCTTTCACACTGCATCCACACAAGGAGTCCTCCCCATGCCGGTCAGCGACCATCAACTCATACAGGCCTGGCGCCAGGTCCTGCAGCTCTCCCAGCTGCAGACGGGCCAGACCGTGACGGTGCTCACCAGCGCCGCCACCCATCCGCAGAACCTGCAGTGCGCGATGATCGCCGCCCAGGACATGGGGGCCATCGTCAACCGCCTCGACCTGCCGCCGGTGAACGCCGACAAGGCGCTGAGCCGCGACAGCCTGGCCTATCTGGGCACCACGCCGCTCACGGGCAACAAGGCTGCGATCGCGGCACTCAAGGCCAGCGATATGGTGCTCGATCTGATGACGCTGCTGTTCTCGCCCGAGCAGCACGAGATCCTCGCTGGCGGCACCAAGATCCTGCTGGCCGTGGAGCCGCCCGAAGTCCTGGTGCGCATGGTGCCCACCGCGGCCGACCGCGAACGCGTGCGGGCTGCGACGGCAAAGATCTCCCAGGCCCGGGAGATGTCCGTGGTCTCGGCCGCGGGCACCGATCTGCGCTGTCCGCTCGGCGAGTTCCCGGCCATTGCCGAGTACGGCTATGTGGACGAGAAGGGCCGCTGGGACCACTGGCCCAGCGGTTTCGCGCTGACCTGGCCCAACGAAAGCCAGACCCAGGGCCGCATCGTCATCGACAAGGGCGACATCCTGCTGCCGCAGAAATGCTACGTCACCGAACCCATCACGCTCACCGTGGAGAACGGCTTTGCCGTGAGGATCGAAGGCGGTATGCATGCCGAGCTGCTGTCGGAGTACATGGCCTCGTTCAACGATCCCGAAGCCTATGCCATCTCGCACATCGGCTGGGGCCTGCAACCGCGCGCGAGCTGGACCACGCTCGGCCTCTACGACCGGGAAGCCACCATCGGCATGGATGCGCGCGCCTTCGAAGGCAATTTCCTGTTCTCGCTCGGCCCGAACAACGAAGCCGGCGGCAAGCGCACCACCACCTGCCACATCGATATTCCGCTGCGCCGCTGCACCGTGCGCCTGGACGGCCAGGACATGGTCAAGGACGGCAAGGTGCTCGACGGTTTCCCCGCTCCGCAGCAGCGCTGAACAGCCCCCCTTGAATGGACCACCCCATCATGAACAACACAGAACAGACCCACCCGGACAGCCAGACCTACGACCGACAGGGCTTCGGCCAGCCGCTGGCACTCAAGGCGCCCTTCGGACTGCTGATCGTGGATTTCGTCAATGGCTTTGCCGACCCGGATGCCTTCGGCGGCGGCAACATCCGCCCGGCAATAGAGCGCACGGTGCCGGTGCTGCAACACGCACGCGAAAAAGGCTGGCCCGTGGCACATACGCGCATCGTGGTCCAGGACGACGATGCGAATGCCAACATCTTCACGCTCAAAGTGCCCTCGCTGCTGGGCCTGAAGGAACATCTGCACGCCAGCCAGATCGTCGACGAACTCACGCCTATCGCGGGCGAACTGGTGGTGCGCAAGACGCTGCCCTCTGGCTTCTTCGGCACCGACCTGGCCCACTGGCTCACCTTCCGCGGCGTGCAGACGCTGCTGGTGGCCGGCGCCGTCACCAGCGGCTGCGTGCGTGCCAGCGTCTGCGACGCCATGTGCCTGGGCTTTCGCCCACTCGTGCTGTCCGACTGCGTGGGCGACCGCGCGATGGCACCGCACGACGCCAACCTGTTCGACATGGCGCAGAAATACGCCGCAGTCATGCCGCGTGACGCAGCTTTCCAGGCCATTGCCGCCGCGGAGCAAAAGGCATAGACCACAGCGGGCACTCGGCTGCGCCGGCCCATATGCTGGCCCATATGCTGGCCCCCATAGGCTCAACCAGCACAAGAAGTACCTGACATGGACAACATCGACCTCATGGTCTTGAAAGCGCTGCGCGACTGGCGCGCCGCCCGTCAGCCTGCGCTGCTGGCCACCATAGTCCGGACCTGGGGCTCTTCGCCCCGCCCCGTGGGCTCCATGATGGCCCTGCGCGAGGACGGCCGTGCCGTGGGATCGGTCTCGGGCGGTTGCATCGAGGACGATCTGATCGCCCGCCATACCCGCGCCATGGGCCATGGCGCACTGCCAGACCGCGCGCCCGAACTGGTGTGCTACGGCATACAGGCGGACGAGGCCCACCGCTTCGGCCTGCCCTGTGGCGGCACGCTGGAACTGCTGCTCGAATTCAATCCCGATGCCCAGGCTTTGCAGGCACTGGTCACGCAGCTGGAAAGCGGCCATCTGGTCCAGCGCGTCGTCGACTGCTCCAGCGGCGCCGTGCGCCTGTGCCAGAACGATGCCACCCAGTCCCTGCATTTCGATGGCCGGACGCTGTCCAATCCCCTGGGGCCTGGCTACCGGATGCTGCTGATAGGCGCCGGCGCCCTGGCCGAGTACCTGGCCACCATGGCGCTGTTCAACGGCTTCACGGTGACGGTCTGCGACCCCCGGGAGGAATACATGGGCAGCTGGTCCGTGGCACAGGTGCACACAGTACAGGCCATGCCCGACGATGCCGTCACCGCCTTCCGCCCCGATGCGCGCAGCTGCATCGTGGCGCTCACGCACGACCCCAAGCTGGACGACATGGCCTTGCTCGAAGCCTTGCACAGCCCGGCGTTCTATGTCGGCGCCATTGGCTCGCGCCGCAACAACCACGCGCGCCGCGAACGCATGATCCAGCACCTGGGAGAAACCGAGGAATCGCTGTCCCGGCTGCGCGGCCCTATCGGGCTTTACATCGACAGCAAGACCCCCGCGGAAATCGCCGTGAGCGTCATGGCGGAAATCCTGGCCGTCAAGAACGGTGTTTCATTACCGAGCGCGATGTCGGTGGAAAATGCAAAGCCCCCATACGCCAGCAATGCGATGCACAGCGTGCCGTGAAACAGCCGGCCCCCGGTTGCATGGACGACGCATGGCGCCCCCCGCTTTCCCTCGATCTTGACCGCCTTGATAACTGATATGACGATGAATCACAGCACGCAGAGCATCCATTCGTATGCACCACGGCAAGGCCATGGCCTGCCCCATGACCCGTTCAATGCCATCATCGCCCCCCGCCCCATCGGCTGGATCTCCACCCGGGCGGCGGACGGCACACTGAACCTGGCCCCCTACAGTTTCTTCAATGCGTTCAACTACGTGCCGCCCATCATTGGTTTCTCCAGCGTGGGCCGCAAGGACACGCTGAACAATATTGAAGCCACGGGTGAGTTCGTATGGAATCTGGCGACGGAAGATCTGGCCCAGCCCATGAACCAGAGCAGCGCCACGCTGGCATCAGACGTCGATGAATTCGCCATCGCCGGCCTCACGCCACTGGAGTCGGTCCAGGTGGCCCCGCCCCGGGTGCTGGAAAGCCCGGTCTCCATGGAGTGCAAGCTCACGCAAATCCTGCAGCTGCAAGGCGCTGACGGCGCGCAGGTGCCGACCTGGCTCATCCTCGGCGAAGTGGTGATGGTGCATATCGACCATGCGCTGCTGGAAAACGGCATTTTCCAGACCGCTCGCTCGCGCCCCTTGCTGCGCGCAGGCGGTGCGGGGGACTATTTCACCATCAACGCACAAGCGCATCTGGATATGCGCCGACCACGCTGATCCATGGACCGGTGCGCGTGGCAAGCCACATGAAACATCAACCCCCCCCAACGTGATCGTGCTGGCTGCAGGCCTGGGCAGTCGCTTTCGGCAGTCCGGCGGCAGCACGCACAAGCTCGATGCACTGCTGGGCGGCATGACGCTGCTCGAGCGCGTGCGGCGCAGCGTGGCCGCTGCGGGGCTGGGCTGCCACGTCGTGCGGGCCACGGCGGATGCCGGAGGCTGGATCCTGCCCGGCGACCTGCCGCTGGTCAGCCCGAACAGCCTGCGCCAGGTGGCGCAGGCCCTGGCTTCACATCCGGTGGTGCAGCCGTTCTGGAACGGCCAGTCGGGCCATCCGGTCGGGTTTGGCGTGGAATGCTTCGCGGCGCTGACAGCGCTTTGCGGCGACACCGGCGCGGCCTCCATCGTGCGCGCCCACCGCGCCGCGGGCGCGGCGCAGTCGCTGCAGCTGGACGACCAAGGCATAGTGACCGACATCGACACCCTGGCCGATCTGGCGCGTGCGCAAGCCCTGCTCGACGCCGCACCAGCCTAGTAGTACATCGTGACGATGATGGTGTCGGAGTAGCTGCCGGTTTCCAGTTCCGGCTGGGGCGGCAGCTTGCCATAGACCGTCAACGCGGGAACGCTGCCGATGCCATCGGCCATGTCTGCGCCCGCATTGCTCCAGACTCTGGTGCGGCCTTCGTCCAGATAAAGTTGGTACTGGACCAAGCCGCCAGGCCCGGCCATGCGGCGCGTCGTGCCGTCAAAGTGTTGGCCATTGTCCAGGCCCACCCGCCAGGGCGTGCCCGGCACACATTCGACGCGGATGCTGGCCGTCGCATACAGCGGGTTTTGCGGCGGATCGACCCTTCCGAAATCCATGTCCGTGGCCGCGACTTTGCAAGCGTTTTCATACGAAGCCAGCACGCCGGACGAATTGAACGAGACACTGGCCCCGCCTTCGCCGCCGCTGCTGCAATCGGCGGAATCTGGGAACGCGTTGGTGCTGTAGCGATAGCGCAGCAGGCCTTGTATGCCTTGTTCCATGAAGCTGGCAAAGGCCGGCACCGGCTGGCCCGGATACACCCAGCCATAGACGGGGGCCTGCGCCGGCTGCGGCATGCCCGGCGTCACTGCCGTCAACACCCGATACACCGGCGTGCTGCCCGGTGCGCCTATCAGCTGGGTGTGGGCGGGGTCGGAGAACAAGTCGTAATGGAGATAGGCGCCGTTGTAGTTGCTCATGCGCCGCGTAGCCTGTCCCAGGCTCCAGTCACCGGGGCCGATATAAACGCAGAGCTGGTAGTAGAGGGTCCGGCTGCGACCGGAATAGTCGGGCAAACAGGTGTAGTTGAGCATCGAGGTGGCCGCACGGCCGCTGCCGGACACGGCGCCGAAATACATGCCGAACGAGCCGTTTACATAGCAGTCTTGCGCATGCGCCGGCGCGGCCGGGGCAGCAAAAAATACCCAGACCAGCAGCAGCGCCCTCCAGGCAGACCACCAACGGTCAATCCCTTTTCTCATTGACATGTCAGCGCTCCCAGGTCGATTCGACCACGCTCGGCAGCACTGTCCGGCAGGCTCACCGAGCAGCTTCCCGTATCCCGCTGCGCGGTCAGCACGGCGCCCGGGGGGGGCGCCTCCAGGTACACACGCCCATCGTAGCCGACCGTCACGCTGCGGCCTCCGGGCGTGATCGTCGCCTGGGTGCCAGCCTCGATCCAGGCACCCTCCCGGTCGCGCAGCGCCAGCTCGACCACCACGGTGGCCTTCATCGGAAAGCGGGCCAGCATTCCGCTGCCGGTGGCAGGTACCGCCACCATGCGCACGCGCTGCACGCTGATATCGGCCGGCAGCACCAGCGGATCGATGGACAGGTCGTTGTTCTGCCAGGCATTGAGCGGCGTCACCAGCAGCAGGCCCTGGGCGTCGGTCTTGCCGACGCGCCGGTTCTCGAGCATGACCGGCACATCGGCAATGCCATCGGTGGAGACCAGGGCAAAGGCGTCATGGACACGCCGCATGGGAAAGACCCGGGCCTGCATCAGCAGCAGTCCGCCGCTGGCCCCGGCATAGACCGTGCTGCGGCCCTCCCCCTGGTAACGCCAATGCTGGGTCCCGGCCTGCCATTGCCCATAGCGGCTGAGCTGACTGACCTCGGCCTGACCGCCGGCTTCCCGGCCCGCGCTGGCCTGCACGCGCCAGCCCCAGCCGTCGTCATCGCCCGGCAAGGCGCGCATGGCACCGACGGTCGCCGTATCGCCCTGGCCCTGGTGCTCGGCGCTGGCCCAGACGTGGTGGCGATGGCCCAGCGGCAAGGACCAGTAGACATAAGCGCTGCTGCCACCGCCATCGAGGTTGCGGTTGATGCTGGCACTGATGCTGCCTCGGCTGCCCAGCGAATGCGTCCAGCTCAGGCTGGCATAGCGGGCGCGCGGGCTGGCCCGGGCATCCTGGCGCACATAGCTGGCCCCCAGCTGTCCACGGCCGATATTCAGGCCCATGAAGATCTGGTCGGTGCGCAGCGGCAAGTTGGTCGAGCCTTCGAGGCTGGCCACGTCGCGAAACCCCTCATCGCGCCGCTGGGTTGCCAGGCTCACATTCATTCGCGTGCCCTGCCATTCATACCCCAAGCCGCGCTGCCCCCCGCGATTTTGCCCATTGCGGCTGGCGGCGTAGGAAGCGCTGACCACACCGCCGCTTTGCCCCAGCAGCAGCAAGGAACCCAGGCCGGCCATTCCCAGACCATCCGTGCCCTCGCCATGCGCCTCCAGCGTCCAGCGCTTGCTCAGCCCATGGCGGGCGCTGCCGCTGAACATGGTCTTGTCCGCATAGGACGACGACTGCAGGCCGTAGTTGCGCCGCAGCCTGCCGACTTCGAACGACCAGTCGCTCAACCCCGGCTGCAGCAGGCGGGCGCTGTTGTAGAGCGAGAAGTTGATCACCCGGCTTTGACCGGTGATGTCGGTGATCACCATCTGTGCGTTGCCCGCACCGTTGACCACGGGTGCACTGATGACCTGGAAGCGGCCTGGCGCGACCTGGCTCTGCGCCTCCCGAATGCCGTTGATGAACAGATCGACCGAGGAGGGAAGCGCCGTTTCACCGACAAAGGACGCCAGCGGCACCGTCACCCGATAGGGCTGCAGGCTGAAATTGCGCGACACCCGCAGGCCGCCAAAACGCAGGGTGCGCGTCCAGGACAGTGCACTGCTTAAGGCATCGCCCAAGGTCACGCTCACCATCTGCTGTGGCAGATTCAGCTGCCAGGACGTGTCAAGCCGGGTGCTGAGGTGCACGGGGTCGCGCAACGGGCCGTCGATCGCTTGCACCAGGCTGCTGCTGCGCCAGACACCGGGACCGACGCCGAACAGCCGTGCTTCGGTCCAGCCGCTGAGATTGCGGTTGCGACCATCGTCTTGCGCATTCAGGTCATAGTTGAACAGCAGACCGGGCGCCTGCGTCGCCGGGTCCAGCTGCAGCGATGGCGGCGTCTGGTAACCCAGCACCTGGGCCGGCGCGCCTATCAATTCGACCGGCACCGAAATCTCCAGGCGCTGGCCGGCCATATCATAGCGACTGTGCAAACCCGGCAAGCTGTCCAACGCGACCTGGCCTCTCGCCGCAGGCTCACCGGACCAGGTCAGACCCAGCCCGCGCAGAACGCTGGCATCCGCGTAAAGCCGCTGTCCGCGCCGCACAAAATGCACCACTTCGCGCAGCGGAACATGGTTGAGCACAACGTCCAGGTACAGGTCTTCTTCTGGATCCGTGGCTGCCGGAGCGCCATTTTGGACGGAGGCCACCGCCACCCTGGCCATGGTGGGCTCGGGCGCCGACCTTGCCATCGACGGGGCGCCGGCGGCAATGCTCAGACAAACGGCCAGATCACTCCATGGGCAACGGACGCGCTTGCCTGTCGTCATTGAATCGGGCCTTGAGGGTCAGATCTGCAGGCATGGGATAGGGAAGATGCACGGGCCAGCCCATTTGCTGGCCGGGAAGCACATAACCGATCAGACCGTCGCCCAGCGAGCGCTTCTCGCCGCCCGGCCCAAGGGTGCTCAGATAACTGATGCGCAGCGCGCGCGGGCCGTCGTTCTTCACGCGCAGCACGCTCTGGCCACCGTTGCCCGCCACCAACTGCGCGCGTACACGGCTCAGGTCGGTCTGCGCCACGGTCGGCTCGCGGCCCTTCCTGGCCGCCGGATGGGCATCCATGGGCGCGACAAAGGCCGGGATGGAATAGCGCATCAAGACTTTCACACCAGTGCTTGCCGCCAGGGACGGAGGGCTGGGCAGCTCATCGACAAACACCCGGTAGCTGAGTTCCTGGGCCGGAGGGGCCGGCTGTACACGCACCAGCCGCACGACCTGCTGCTGGCCTGGGGTGACGCGCACGATGGCCGGGCTGACCACCATATCGTCCGCAAGTACCAGATGCTCCTGGCCGCCTGCCTGGGTCCAGCGCATGACGCGCACCTGCGCTTCCAGGTCGCGCTTGCCACTGTTGGCGATATTCAGTGCCTGCGCCCGCTCGGCATTGCCGAACTCCACGCGCACGGGCGACACCTGCAAAACGGCGGCCTGCGCTGCGCCGGCCAGTGCCGCCGCCATGAGCACCGCCGCTGCCGCCCTGCTGGGGCCTGCCGCCTGGGTCCAAAAAGACATTGAAGGCATGGTGGATCCCCTGTCAGTAAGTGAGCGTCGCCAAAACCGTGTCCTGGTAGGACCCGGCCGGCTCATTGCCGTTCAACGTGGCTTGCGCGTACACGGTCAGGGCAATCTCGTAGGCCGACCCCAGGCCCTTGCCAGCGCCGGTGTACCAGGACGTGCTGTCATTGCCCCAGACCGGGCCGGTCGGCGTGTCGCGCCGCAGCGTATAGGGAATTTCCACGCCCGTGGCATTGACCATGGCGCGGGCATTCACATCGCCGGTGGTCGTGCCCCCGTCGAGGCCCAGATGGAAAGGCAGTCCATTGGTGCATTGCAATCGGATGGTGCCGGTCTGTGTGTGCGTACCGGCCACCGGCACCTGCGTGCCGAAATCGATATCGGTGGCAGTCAGCGCCTGGCAGGTGCCCTGGACCTGGATCCTGACCTGAAACGAATCCGTCACCGTTTGACTTTGAGACTGCGCCAGCCCGCCAAACACCAGCAGTGTCCCAGCCAACAAAACGCCGGATGTCCGTCGAATACTGCGCATGAACTCTCTCCCGTAAGAAGCGGAAAAATGCTGGTGGAGGCCAGGTCTGCGGGACATTCTGACACGCCACTTTCCAAACACCCACATACTTTTTGCGATTTTTCACAGCCTTGGGCCGCTCTTTTCAGCCCCCCCAAAAAAACACCAACAGACGCAGAAATCCGTGTCAGAGATATTCGCAAAAACACCATCAGAAATTCTGAAACCACCGCCTCGGATCCGCGATTCTTACGCCCGGCTGTACCGCGCCCGCAGCCGTTTCATGGCGCGGGCTCTGTCTTGCCCGCCCCTGCCAGCCCGCCCTCGCCCCCCTGCAGGAACTCCTGCGCGGCCTGCTTGAGCCAGGTGCGCAGGGCCTGCAGCGGCGGGTAGTCGGCGCGGCTGGTGGGCCAGGCCAGGTAGTAGCGCTCGGCGCTCTCCATGTCGGGCAGCTGCGGCAAGGCCGGCACCAGGTCGCCCTGCTGCAGTTCGCGCGCAATCAGAAAGCGCGGCAGCAGCGCCACGCCCACGCCGGCCATGGCGGCCTGGGCGGCCGTGGCGAACTGGTCCAGCACCATGCCCTGCACCTCCCCCACGGCGACATCGTGCCGCGCCATCCAGCGCTGCCAGGCATCGTGCCGCGAGGCCAGGTGCAGCAGGGGTGCGCGCAGCAAGTCCCGCGGCTGG
>JAMNYN010000470.1 GCA_023622805.1 Pseudomonadota bacterium
TTAAGTTAACTGACTCAATTAAGGATCGCTTTCGTGAAAACCCTAAGGGCTGATGGCATGGAGACGCGTGTGCGACTCAAGGAGGCTGCGCAGCGGCTGTTCGCACTGCGTGGTGTTGACGGGGTGACGGTGCAGGAAATCGTTTCCGCGGCGGGCCAGCGCAACAATGCTTCGTTGCACTACCACTTCGGCTCCAAGATGGAACTGCTCAAGGAACTGGTGCTGGACGGTGCCAAGCTCATCGATGCGCGGCGCCAGGCCATGGTCGATCGGCTAGAGGAAAGCGGCGCGCTTTCGGTGCGCGCGCTCTGTGAAGCGCTGGCCATGCCCCTGCTGGAGCTTTGCGACCAGACAGGCCAGCGCACCTACATCCGCATGATTGCCAACCTGCAGTTGAGCAGCCGGACGTTTCTGCGCGAAGCCTTGATGGACGATGCATGGAACACCGGTTACCGGCGCTGCCTGGAGCACCTCGCGCAATTGCTGGCCCCGCTGCTGCCGGCGCCCGTGGTGCAACAGCGCCTATCGCTCATCGGCATCTACGGCAGCGCTGTCTGGGCCGCATGGGAGGCGGCAATGGATTCAGGTGCGCCCAACCGTTTCTGGGCCCCGGCATACACGGTGGAAAATGTGATCGACACCTTGCAGGCGACCCTGGAAGTGCCTCCCTCGGCCCTCACCCTGGCCAAGCTCCAGCTGCCGGCATGAAGGCACGCAAATCCTGACGATGGCCGCTGTCGTCAGGTGGCGGCCGAGAGGAACGCTGTTCGGACCAGGCAAGGGGTTGAACAGGTTCTTACAGGGACAATAACTCCCGAATCTGCAGAAGTTCCTGCCGCACGGCCCAGGAATCCACGCTGCCGGCATCGACGTGCACCACGGCGGCGGCACTGTCCGGCGTTTCCGCGGTGGTCCAGTCCACGGGCAGAAACTCCACTTCCTCGACTTCGGGAGGGCCGGCTCCGCCGCCCGTTTCGCGCAAGCGGTTGCGTGCGCCCTGGATGGTGAAGCCCTGCTCGTACAGCAGTTCCCGAATCCGGCGAATCATCAGCAGCTCATGGTGCTGGTAGTAGCGCCGGTTGCCGCGGCGCTTGACGGGGCGCAACTGGGTGAACTCCTGCTCCCAATAGCGCAGCACATGCGGCTTGACGCAGCACAATTGCGCCACTTCACCAATGGTGAAATAGCGTTTGGCCGGAATAGCCGGAAGCAGGCAGCCCTCAGACATCGGATACATCTCCCATCATCGAACTGGCAAGACTACCGCAGCTGCAGCCTGGCTGCCATGCGCAATCGCCCTGCCCGTGCATGCCGAGCATGCACCAGGAACGCCGCCTACAACGCAGACGACGAAGTCTCGCCGCTTTGGATCTGCTCCTTGAGCTTGGTACTGGCATGGAAAGTCACCACCCGGCGGGCCTGGATGGGGATCAGCTCGCCGGTACGGGGGTTGCGCCCCGGACGCGGCGCCTTGGTACGGATCTGGAAGTTGCCAAAACCGGACAGCTTGACGTCATCGCCCTCGACCAGGCTTTGCGAAACCAGGTCAAAGAAGGCATCCACCATTTCCTTGGATTCGCGCTTGTTCAAGCCGATCTGGTCGAACAGCAGGTCCGCCAGTTGCGCCTTGGTCAGCGCAGGGCTGTCCAGACTCTCAATGGCCAGTTCCATAGGGGCTAGCTTTTCTTGGGACATGCTCACCGACCCCATCATCCGCGCAGGCGCGCGCCCGTGCGCGCCACCAGTTGCTCAATCACCGCCTTCATGGCGGCTTCTATCTCGGCTTCGGTCAGGCTGGCGGTGTCGCTGCCCAGCAGCAGGCGCACGGCCAGGCTCTTCTCATTCGGCGCCAAAGCGCCTGGTGCCGGCGTTTCGCCCGCACGCAAAGGCTTGGCACGGAACACATCGAACAGCACGGCCGAGCGCAGCACGCTGTCGGCAGCGGCCGCATCCACGGCCGCCATGATCTCGGCGTGGGTCACGGACTCGGCCACCACCACGGCGATGTCGCGCTCCACCGACTGGTGCTTGGCCACGGGGCGGAACTCGGGCACCTGGCGCAGCAGCACGGCGTCGAGCTCCAACTCGAACATCACCGGCGCCTGGGGCAGTTCCCAGCCCTGGCGCCACTGGGGGTGGAGCTCGCCGACAAAGCCGATGGCCTTGCCGTCCAGCAGCACGCGCGCGCAGCGGCCCGGGTGCATGGCCGGGTGCTGAGCGGGCTCAAAGCTGGGGCGCAGCGGCGCCAGCAAGGCTTCGACGTCGCCCTTGAGGTCGTAGAAATCCACGGCCTGGTCCTTGCGGCCCCATTGCAGCTGGTCGGCCGGGCCGCAGGCCATGCCGGCGATGCGCATGGGCTGATCAAAGCCCTGCACCGTGGTGTCGGTGTTCTGCACGCTGGCATCGCGCAGGAAGACGCGACCGAGTTCGAACACGCGCACGCGCTGGGCCTTGCGGTCCAGGTTGAACTTCACCACCTGCAGCAGCGAGCCCAGCAGCGAGCTCCGCATCACGCTCATGTGGCTGGCGATGGGGTTGAGCAGCTTGATGGGGTTGGCGTTGCCCGCGAGCTCGTGCTCCCAGCGCTCTTCCACGAAGCTGAAATTGATGGTTTCCTGGTAACCCAGGCCGGCCAGTTCACGGCGCACGGCAAAGCTGCTGCGGCGGTTTTCTGCGCGCAGCTTGGGGGTGATCGGCGCCACGGGCGGCGTCGTCGGCAGCTGGCCATAGCCAAGCATGCGCGCGACTTCCTCGATCAGGTCTTCTTCCAGCGCGATGTCGAAGCGGTAGGAAGGAGGCGTCACCGTCAGCACGCCGTCGCCCTGCGTCACCGCCAGGCCCAGGCCTTGCAGTGCGTCGGCGCACTGCTGCTGGCTCACGGGCATGCCGATCACCTTGGCCGCGCGCGCCACGCGCAGCAGCACGGGCTGGGGCGCGGGCACGTTGACGATCTGGTCGTCGATCGCGCCGCACTCGGTCTCGGGCGTGCCGCAGATTTCCAGCACCAACTGGGTGATGCGTTCCACATGCTCGGGCGTGAAGCTGGGATCCACGCCGCGCTCGAAGCGGTGGCCCGCGTCGGTCGAGAAGTTGAAACGGCGCGAGCGACCGGCGATGGCACGCGGCCACCAGAAAGCGGCTTCGACGTAGATGTTGCGCGTGTCATCCGACACGGCCGTGGCGTCGCCGCCCATGATGCCGGCCAGCGATTCGATGGCCTGATCGTCGGCGATCACGCCCACCTGGCCGTCAACCGTGACGGTCGTGCCGTTGAGCAGCTTGAGCTGTTCGCCGGGACGGCCCCAGCGCACATCCAGGCCGCCGTGGATCTTGTCCAGATCGAAAATATGCGAAGGCCGGCCCAGCTCGAACATCACGTAGTTCGAGATGTCGACCAGCGGCGCCACGCTGCGCTGACCGCAGCGCTCCAGCCGATCGACCATCCAGGCGGGAGTCTTGGCCTGGGTGTTGACATTGCGGATCACACGGCCGGTGAAGCGGCCGCACAGATCAGGCGCGCTGATCTTGACGCCCAGTTTGGCGTCGCAGCCCACGGGCGTGGTCGTGAAGCTTGGCGCCAGCAAAGGCGCGCCCGTCAGGGCCGCGACTTCACGGGCGATGCCGTAGACGCTCAGGCAGTGCGCCAGATTGGGCGTGAGCTTGAGCGTGAACAGCGTGTCGTCCAGGTTCAGGTAGGTACGGATGTCCTGGCCCAGGGGCGCGTCCAATGGCAGCTCCAGCAGGCCGCCATGGTCGTCGGCGAGCTTGAGCTCCTTTGCCGAGCACAGCATGCCATAGCTTTCCACGCCGCGCAGCTTGCCGATCTTGATCAGAAACGGCTTGCCGTCTTCGCCAGGAGGCAGCTCGGCGCCCACCATGGCGCAGGGGATGCGGATGCCCACGCGGGCATTGGGCGCGCCGCAGACGATGGTGAGCAGCTCGGCCTGGCCCACGTCCACCTGGCACACGCGCAGGCGGTCGGCGTTGGGATGCTGCAGAGCTTCCTTGATCTCGCCCACCACGATCTTCGTGAATGGGGGGGCGACAGGTGCGAGCTCCTCGACTTCCAGACCAGCCATGGTCAGGGTGTGCGCCAGCTCGGCGGTGCTCAGGGGCGGGTTGCAGAACGCGCGCAACCAGGATTCAGGGAATTGCATAGTCAGACTCTTTGGCTTCAAACGGGCCTGCGCACCAGACGCAGACGCCAGCGGTGGGTGCGGTGCTTACTGGAACTGCGACAGAAAGCGAATATCGCCGTCGAAGAACAGGCGCAGGTCATTGACACCGTAGCGCAGCATGGTCAGGCGGTCGGGGCCCATGCCGAAAGCAAAGCCGATGTATTTTTCGGGGTCCAAGCCCATGTTGCGCACCACGTTGGGGTGCACCTGGCCGGAACCGGCGACTTCCAGCCACTTGCCCGCGAGCGGGCCTGTCTGGAACTGGATGTCGATTTCCGCGCTGGGTTCGGTGAACGGGAAGAAGCTGGGGCGAAAACGCAGCACCAGATCGTCGCTCTCGAAGAACGTGCGGCAGAAATCGGTGAACACCACCTTCAAGTCCTTGAAGCTGACGTTCTCGCCAATCCAGATGCCTTCGCACTGGTGGAACATGGGCGAATGCGTGGCATCGCTGTCCACGCGATAAGTGCGGCCCGGGGCGATCACGCGGATCTCGGGCATGGCCTGACCGGCATCGATCAAGGCCTGGTATTTCTTCACATGCTGCACCGCATAACGCACCTGCATGGGGCTGGTGTGCGTGCGCAACAGGTTGGGCGCGTTCTCCGAACCACCTTCAACATAGAAGGTGTCGTGCATGGAACGCGCGGGATGGTCTTCAGGCGTGTTGAGCGCCGTGAAATTGAACCAGTCGGTTTCAATTTCCGGGCCTTCGGCCACGTCAAAACCCATGGAGGCAAAAATGCCTTCGATGCGCTCCAGCGTCAGCGACACGGGGTGCAGGCCGCCCGCGCCACGACGACGACCGGGAAGGCTCACGTCCAGCGCTTCGGCCTTGAGTTGGGTTTGCAGTTCGGCATCGGCCAGCGCCTGGCGACGGGCCGTGAGGGCCGCTTCAATCGCCTGCTTGGTGACGTTGATGGCGGCGCCGCGCGATTTCTTCTCGTCGACGGAAAGCTGCGCCATGCCCTTCATCAGTTCGGTCACACGACCGGACTTGCCCAGAAACTGGGCCTTG
>JAMNYN010000244.1 GCA_023622805.1 Pseudomonadota bacterium
CCATTTGCCGTTTTCCGCCGCCCAGCGGATCAGGTCCAGCCGGCGCTCCAGCGACAGCGTGGCGCCCGTGGGGTATTGGTGGGATGGCGTCACGTAGACGCAGGCCGCGCCACTGCGGTCGGCACGCAGCAGGTCGCAGCGAATGCCTTGCTCGTCCACAGCGATGGGCAGGACCCGCGCTTCAGCCGCTTCGAAGGCTTTCCTGGCGCCGAAGTAGCCGGGGTTCTCCAGCAAGATGGGCTGGCCGGCGTCGGCCAGCAGCTGCGCGCTGAGGAACAGCGCCTGGCGCGTGCTGCTGAGCACCAGGATTTGATCGGCCGTGACCTTGGCGCCGCGCTCCAGGTTCAGGTAGGCGGCAATCGCTTCGCGCAGGGGCGCGACGCCCTGGGGATCGCCGTGCAGCAGGACCTGGCCGTGATGCGCCTTGAGCACCTGGCGCTGCAGGCGGGCCCAGACATCGCTGGGGAAGACGCGGGTTTCGGGCAGGCCGGTGGCAAAGGCGCGGATGCTTTGCTGGTCCGCCACGCCGCCGCTGTCGAAAATGGCCTGGCCGCGCCGGCTCAGGCCTTGGCCGGCCGGGCCGGGCAGGGGCGCCGCGGCCTGGGGCCTGTGCGCCGTGCCGCGCAAGGGCGTGCCCAGCGTGGGCGAGACATAGCTGCCCGATCCGCCCCGGCGCACGATGAAGCCGTCGCGGTGCAGCTGCACATAGGCGTTCTCCACGGTGTCGCGGGCCACGCCCAGCGATTGGGCCAGCGCGCGCGAGGCGGGCAGCTTCACGCCGGGGGCCAGGGCCGCTTCCAGGATCAGGGCGCGCAGCGCGCGCTGGATGCGCTGGTGCAGGTCCAGGCCTTGAAGCGCGGCGCTGTGCAGCCGCATCTTCAGCGTGTCGAGCTCGAATGTGGGTTTCAAAGGTGGTCTGCCAAGTAGCCGGTGATGGGGGGTGTGAAGCAGGCCATTGTAGGCAGCGAAGCGGGCACGGGTGCGCAAAGTGGTCTGTCTTGTTGTCGAAAAGTGTACTGATGGAGCAGTCCGCTGCAGGGCTATAAATCGGTATGCCCGTCGTTGACGGCCGCTTGTTTTTCAGGGGAGATCCCCCAGCACCATGCCATCCTGCGCTTCACCATCGCCCCTGCGGGCCCGCGATTTCCTGCATCCCATCGTCGCCGGCCTGATTTCCGTCATCGTCAACTACGGCGGTACGTTCATCCTGGTCCTGCAGGCCGCCAAGGTCGCGGGGCTGTCCCCCGAGCTGACGGCGTCCTGGGTCTGGTCCGTCTCCATAGGCGTGGGCATCACCGGCATTTATCTCAGCTGGATGTCGCGCGAGCCCATCATCACGGCCTGGTCCACGCCGGCCGCGGCCTTTCTGGTCACGGCGCTGGCCACGGTGCCCTATGCCGAGGCCGTGGGCGCCTACCTGATTTCGGCACTGGGCTTTGTGTTGCTGGGCCTGTCGGGCGGCTTCGAGAGAGTCATACGTCGGGTACCCGCGGGCGTGGCGGCCGGCCTGCTGGCCGGCATCCTGCTGCAGTTCGGCATGGGCGCTTTCGGCGGCCTGAGCGTCGATCCGTCGCTGGCCGGCCTGCTGATCGTGGCCTATGTGGTGTTCAAGCGCTTTACGGCGCGCTATGCCGTGGTGGGCATCCTGCTGCTGGGCCTGGGCTTTTTGCTGCTGCAGGGGCGGGTCGATCTGTCGGGGCTGGCGCTGAAGCTCGCGGCGCCCGTATGGACGACGCCGGTCTTTTCGCTCAATGCCTTGCTGAGCGTGGCCTTGCCGCTGTTCCTGATCACGCTCACCGGCCAGTACATGCCGGGCATGCTGGTGCTGCGCAACGACGGTTTTCGCACCAGCGCCAACCCCATCGTCACCATCACCGGCCTGGGCTCGCTGCTGATGGCGCCGTTTGGCTCGCACGCTTTCAATATCGCGGCCATCACGGCGGCGATCTGCACCGGCAAGGAGGCGCATGAATTGCCGTCCAGACGCTGGATCGCGGGCGTGGCCGCCGGCGTGTTCTACATTCTGGTCGGCGTCTTTGGCGTCACGCTGGCCACCGCCTTCATGGCTTTTCCGGCGACCTTCATCACCACGCTGGCCGGCCTGGCCCTGCTGGGCACGATTGGCGCCAGCCTGGCCGGCGCCCTGGCCGAGCCCCGCACACGCGAAGCGGCCTTGATCACCTTCCTGGCCGCGGCCGCCAACATCCAGCTGCTGGGCATCGGCGGCGCTTTCTGGGGGCTGGTGATAGGCCTGCTGGCCCATGCCGTGCTCAACGGCCGCTGGCCGCGCCGCGCGCCGGCCGGGTCCGCGCATTTCCCTGCCAAGGCCCCATGATGTCCTATCCCCAGGCCATCAGCGTGGAAGACTTTCGCCGCCATTTGGCGGCCGTGCAGGCGCGCATCCATGCGGCCTGCGAGCGCGTGGGACGCGATCCCGCCGGCGTGCGTCTGCTGCCGGTGAGCAAGACCGTCGATGAAGCACATATCCGCCTGTCGTATACCGCGGGTTGCCGGCAGCTGGGCGAGAACAAGGTCCAGGAAGCCCACCGCAAATGGCAGGCCATGGCCGATCTGCCGGACCTGCGCTGGTCGGTGATAGGCCATTTGCAGAGCAACAAGGCGAAATGGGTGGCGCGCTTCGCGACCGAGTTCCAGGCCCTGGACAGCCTGCGCCTGGCCGCGGCCCTACAGCGGCGCTTGCAGGCCGAGGGCCGGTCGCTGGATGTCTTCGTTCAGGTCAACACTTCGGGCGAAGCGAGCAAGTACGGCCTGGCGCCGCGGGACGTGCAGGCTTTTCTGGCGGCCATGCCGGCCTATCCCGCATTGCGGGTGCGCGGGCTGATGACGCTGGCGCTGCTGTCCCCCGATACCGCGCGCGTGCGCCAGTGCTTCACCGGGCTGCGCACGCTGCGCGACCAGCTGCGCCCGAGCGCCCCCGCGGGCATGGATCTGGGCGGCCTGTCCATGGGCATGTCCGGCGACTTCGAGATCGCCATCGAGGAAGGCGCGACCGTGGTGCGCGTAGGCCAGGCGATCTACGGCGCCCGCGCCTTGCCCGACAGCCATTACTGGCCCGCCGCCGCGTCCGCGGACGGCGAATGACCACCCCCAGCGCCATGCCTTCTCTTTCCTTGTTTTCTCTTGCGACTTCGATCACCATGCCCGCCACGACCCCCCATTTGATGCAGACCTATGCGCGCCAAGCCGTTTCCTTTGTACGCGGCCAGGGCGCACGCCTGTGGGACGCGCAGGGCGTGGAATACCTGGACGCCATGGCCGGCGTGGCCGTGACCAATCTTGGCCACGGCCACCCGGACATCGCCGCCGCCATCGCCGACCAGGCCGGAATGCTGCTGCACACTTCCAATCTGTTCCACATCGCCGGCCAGGAGGCGCTGGGCGCGCGCCTGTGCGCGCTTTCGGGCATGGAGCGGGCCTTCTTTTGCAACTCCGGGGCCGAGGCCAACGAAAGCGCGCTCAAGCTCGCACGCCTGCATGCCCAGCGCCGTCAAGTGGCCGAACCTTTGGTGCTGGTGATGGACAACAGCTTCCACGGCCGCACCCTGGCCACCCTGGCCGCGACCGGCAATCCCGCCGTGCAGCGCGGCTTCGCGCCGCTGGTGCCGGGCTTTGTGCGCCTGCCCTATGACGACCTCGAGGCGCTGCAGGCCGCGGCCCGCGAGCCGTCGCGCATCGTCGCCGTGCTGGTCGAGACCGTGCAGGGCGAAGGCGGTGTGCGCGTGGCCAGCGCCGCGTATCTGCGTGCGCTGCGCCGTCTGTGCGATGCGCACCAGTGGCTGCTGATGGTCGATGAAGTGCAAACCGGCATGGGCCGCACCGGCGCCTGGTTTGGCTACCAGCATGCCGGCATCGCACCCGACGTGATCACCTTGGCCAAGGGCCTGGGCAATGGCTTTCCCATAGGTGCCTGCCTGGCGCGCGGGGCGGCCGCGCAGCTGTTCTCCCCCGGCCACCACGGCAGCACCTTCGGCGGCAGCCCGCTGGCCTGCCGGGTCGCCAGCACGGTGGTCGACATCATGCAGCGCGACGACATTCCCGCGCGGGCGGCCGTCCTGGGCCTGCGGCTGCTGGCCGGCCTGCGGCAGGCGCTGGCACGGCACGCCGACGTGGTCGCGATCCGGGGCCTGGGGCTGATGGTGGGCATAGAACTCCAGCGCGACTGCCGGGAACTGGTGGCGCGGGCCTTGCAGGAGCAGCGCTTGCTGATCACCGTGACCCGGGAACGCACCATTCGCCTGCTGCCGCCGCTGGTGTGCAACGCCGCGCAGATCGACGACATCGTGCTGCGCGTGGCAGGGCTGCTGACTGGGCCGGTGCGCCCCTAGGTTCAGCGGCCCACGGGCTCGCGCATGGTGACGAATTCCTCGGCGGCGGTGGGATGGATGCCAATCGTGGCGTCGAAGATGGCCTTGGTCGCGCCGGCCTTCATGGCCACGGCGAAACCCTGGACCACTTCGCCGGCATCGGCGCCGACCATGTGCAGGCCCACGACGCGGTCGCTGGCCGTGTCGACGATGAGCTTCATCAGCGTGCGCTCGCTGCTGCCGCTGAGCGTGTGCTTGAGCGCCTTGAACTCGCTGCGAAACACCGTGATCTGGCCGAAGCGCTCGCGCGCCTCTGCCTCGCCGAAGCCGACCGTGCCTATGTTCGGGTGGGTGAACACGGCCGTGGGAATGTAGTCGTAGCTCATGCCGCGCTGCCCCTGGCCGAACAGCCGGTCGACGATCACCATGGCCTCGCCCAGGGCGACGGGCGTGAGCTGCACGCGCGAGGTCACGTCGCCGGCGGCGTAAATCGACGCCACCGAAGTCTGGTAGTGGGCATCGACGACGATGGCGCCGTGGCGGCCCTGGGCGACGCCGGCGGCTTCCAGTCCGACCTTGGCGGTGTTGGGCACGCGGCCGGTCGCATAGAGGATGGTGTCGGCCTCCACCTGGGTGCCATCGGTCAGCGTCGCCACCAGACCGCTGGCCGTCTTGGCGATGGAGGCCACGTCCGCCTGCGTGCGCAGGTCGACTCCGTGCTTGCGCATTTCATCGGCCGTGAAGCGGCGCACGTCGTCGTCGAAGCCGCGCAGCACCTGCTCGCCCCGGTAGAGCTGGGTGACGGCCGCGCCCAGGCCGTTGAAGATGGACGCGAACTCGCAGGCGATGTAG
>JAMNYN010000338.1 GCA_023622805.1 Pseudomonadota bacterium
AGGCTCTACGGTAAGGAGGTGCCGTGATGGCGTCACCACTCCCGATGGGGGGTGGGGTTCACCCGCGGGTGGGGTGGGGGCGGGTTCGCCGCGCGGTTCAGGGCGCGGTGGTTTCGCTGCTCCAGCCGAGATCGCGCGCGCGCGCCACGGCCTCCTGGCGGCCCGACACCCCCAGCTTGGCGTAGATGCGGCTCAAGTACCACTTGACGGTCTCGGGCGACAGTTCCAGGGCGCGCGCCATCTTCTTGTTGGGCATGGCCTGGGCGAGCAGGCCCAGCATGTCCATTTCGCGCTCGCTCAGGGATTGCAGAGCGCTGGTGGGCGGGGTGGCCGCACCACAGGCCTGTGCCTGGGCGGGGGAGTGGGTGGCCAGCAGGCGTTCCACGTAAAAGGCCAGCACGGGGTCGAGAGGTTCGGTGGTGCCCAGTTTCTGGAGCAGGGCGCGTGCCATGGGGTCGGCATCGACCAGGCTGCGCAGGAGACCCAGCCGGTGACCGCGCCGCAGTGCCTCGATCAGCTGCAGGCGTGCGCCATCGCCGTGGCCGCGCAAAGTGTCCAGCGCCGCGCTGCGTACCAGCAGCTGCGTGACGCTGCGCTGTCGGCCCGCGGCCTCGCACGAGGCGAGCAACTGCGCGAGTCGATCTGCGGCGCCTTCCAGGTCGCCCGTGCTGACGGCCCACTGGATGCTGGCGCTTTGCATCGCTTGCGCAATTTCGCTGATCGCGCCGTCGCTCGCCTGGCGTTCATCCATGGCCTGGAGTTGCGCCATGGCCGATCGCGTGGCGTCCGGTTCCTGCAGCAGCAGATGGTAGTGCACGGCATCGGCCAGGCCGTGGGCGAGCAGCCGCTCCAGCCGGTGGTGGGTGGCGTAGGCTGTCAGCCGCTGCAACTGGCTGAAAGTCTTGGCGGGCTGGCCCGATTGCCAGGCCGCGGCCGCCAGCACGCGGTAGACGCGCAGCACGGCGTCGGGCATGACCGTGCGCTCCAGCACTTCGAGCTTGTCTTCTATCAGGGCGCAGGCCTGGGGGATATGGTCGAGCTCGAAGAGCACGTCGGCCAGCAGGCTGAGTGCCAGATAGCGTGCATCGCTGCAGGCCTTGCCGGCCTGCGCCGCCTGCGCCACCACGGCGCGCAGAACGCGCTCCGCCTGGGGCATCTTGCCTTCCATGGCATAGCTCAGCCCCACCAGACTGCGGCCTTGCAAGCTGCCGGAAGCGGTGGCCAGCAGCGGTGCGCCATTCACCACCAGTGGCGCTGCCTCGCGCTGTACGCTGCGTGCCATGGCGTACTCACCTTGCTGGATGTACATCCACGACAGGATGTTGTTGCGCGAGCCCACCGAGAACGGATCGGCATCGGAGGGGACCTTGCGCAGCCGCGGCATGATGGCGCGCGCCGCGTCGGTGTCGTCATGCTGCAGTGCCAGCGCGCCTTGCAGCACGGTGACCTGAAAGCGCTGGCAGACCGCATCCTCGGGCAGCAGGCGCTGCAGTGCCTCCAGCGATCTGGCGCATTCGTCCAGCTTGCGCTCGAAGAATTGCATGCGGGCCTGCCAAAGCTGCAGGTTGATGTTGCTGGGGGGCAGCTCCTTGAGCAGGTCCATCAACTCCCGCCGCTCACCGCGCGCCAGCAGCGATTGCACGCACTGCTCGATCAGCGCGGCCTGCTCTGCCTGCCCCGAGCGCATGGCGTGGTGCTCGGCCTCCTGCAGCAGGCTCTGGCCCTGAAACCAGGCAAACGCGCGCCCATGCACGGTCTGCTGTTGCGGTTCGCCAAAGTGGGCAAAGCGGGCGAGCAATGACTCGCGCAGCAAGGGATGGAAGCGGTACCAGTGCCCGGTCGACGTATCCTCCACCCTGACCACGAAATGGTCTCCGCGCTCCAGCCGGTGCAGCAGCGCGACGATGCCGTCAACGGCCTGCGGGGCGTCGACCAGCGCGGCACACAGCGCGGCGCAAAAGCGCTTGCAAGGCGCTGCATGCACCAACAGCTCCAGCTCGTCGGCGCGCAACGGGGCGAGCACTTCCTTGTCGAAATACCGGGCCAGCGCCTGGGCAGCGCCACCGGTGTCGGCTGGGTATTCCCGCGTGAGCACCTGCAGGCCGCGGACCCAACCCTGCGCACGTTCATGCAGGCGGCGCACCCGGCCGGGATCGGCAGGGGCGCATTGCGACTGGATGAACTGGGCGCTTTCTGCCGCCGTGAAGCACAAATCCTGCTGCTTGAGCTCCAGCAGCTGTGCCTGGCTGCGCAGGCGGTCCAGCGACAGCCGTGGCGTGCCGCGCGCGACCAGCACCCATTGCAGCTGCGCGGGCGCGTGGTCCAGCAGCCATTGCAGCGCGTCCAGCGTGGACGCATTGGTCAGTTGCTGCGCATCGTCGAGCACGCAGACCAGGCGGCGCTGGCGTGCCGAGATATCGCGCACCAGCAAGACCGCGAGCCGTTCCACGGCATCGGGGTCGGCGTCCATGGCTACTGCGGTGTGGGTTGTGTCCTGCGCCGCCGGCTCGATGCAGCGGCGCAGCGCCTGCAGAAAGTGCAGGGGATCGTTGTGGCGATCTGTGGCTGTCAGGCGGGCCACGTCTATGCCTTGGGCCGCCAACCCATCGCTCCAGGCCGCCGCCAGCGCCGATTTGCCCGCCCCCGCGGGGCCGGTGATGAGCATGCAGCGCTGCCGCCGCGCCGCGTTCATGCGCGCCAGCAGGCGCTCAGGGACCGATGGGGCGCTGGACATGGTCGCTGGCGACGGGAAAGGGGTGGAGCGAGAGTGCATGGCGAAGGCAGGACCGGGGTCAGCGCTGATTGTGCAGCATCATGGCGGGAGGCCAGGGCCTGCCCGCTACCCGACGCGGGTGGGGCGAAAGCGCCCCATTCTGGTTCTACTTGTGGCTGGCGAATCCTGCCTTCATCAACGCCTTCGGCCGCCGCCGGGGGCACCGCACACACTGGAGATAGCAATCATGGGCGTTTTGTCCGGCATACGGGTTCTGGAGTTTGAAGCCATTGGTCCTGGACCTTTTGGCACCATGCTGCTCGCCGACATGGGCGCGGATGTGATCCGCATCGACCGGCCTGTGGCGCATTCGGACCTCGGGCCCAAGGCCAGCGGCCCGCGCATCGACATCACGGGCCGGGGCCGCCGCTCCGTCATGCTCGACCTCAAGCAGCCGGCGAGCGTGGCGGTCGCACTGGACCTGATAGAACGCGCCGACGTGGTCATCGAAGGCTTCAGGCCGGGCGCGATGGAGCGCCTGGGCCTGGGGCCGGACGTCGCTCTGGCCCGCAACCCCAAGCTGGTCTATGGCCGCATGACGGGCTGGGGGCAGACGGGGCCGCTGGCCGAGCGCGCCGGCCACGACCTGAACTACATCGCGCTGTCGGGCGTGCTTTCCGCCATAGGCCCCCAAGGCGGCAAGCCCACCGTGCCGCTCAACCTCGTGGGTGACTATGGCGGTGGCGGCATGCTGCTGGCCATGGGTGTGCTCGCGGCCTTGCTCAACGTGCAGCGTGGGGGCACAGGCCAGGTGGTGGACGCGGCCATGGTCGAAGGCGCGGCCCAGCTCGGCGCGGTGTTCTGGGGCATGCTGGCCGGCGGCAACTGGAAGGAAGAGCGCGGCAGCAACTGGCTCGATGGCGGCGCGCCCTGGTATGACAGTTATCGCACCCAGGACGGCCACTACATGACGGTGGGCGCCGTGGAGGCCCGTTTTTATGCCGAGCTGCTCGACAAGCTGGGCCTGGCCGGCAGCGATCTGCCGACGCAGCACGACCGCGCTGGCTGGCCTGTGCTGCGCGAGCGCTTCGAGAGCGTGTTCGCCAGCCGCACGCGCGCCCAGTGGTGCATGGTGTTCGACGGCAGCGATGCCTGCGTCGCCCCGGTGCTGGGCTTTGCCGAAACGCCGGAGCACGCACAGCACCGCGCGCGCGGCAGTTTCGTGGAAGTCGGCGGCGTCGTGCAGCCCGGCCCCGCGCCGCGGTTTTCCGCCACGCCTTCGGGCCTTCCCAGGAACGCGCCGGCGCGTGGCGAGCATGGCGCGGCGGCCTTGCGCGATTGGGGATTCGATGCCGAGGCGACGACGCGCATGCAGCAGCAAGGCCTGGGCCTGAAGCCGGAGTCCTGAAGCGGCGCTGCGGATGGGCCGACGGCCTCCCGCTTCCCAATCCAGCAACGCTTGTGACCCGTCGCGTCGATCCCTGTAGCCTGCGCTTTTTTGTCGGCGCCGTGCCGCGGCGTGCCAGTGGCTCGGCCTTGTGTCAACCGTCGGCGGCTCTGGCGTTCGCCGGGGTCCGTGTGACCTGCGGGGAGGTGGTCAACCTGGACGCCGATGGGGTGGTCTTCGTCGGCTGAGTGTGAGGCCCGCGCATTCATTAAGAAAACACGCATTGCTGCATATGGCCCGCGTTGTCCTGGCAGGGCAGCGCGGGTTTTTTTGTTTATTGCGGGAAATGCAATAGTGATCGCTAGGCTACCGCCCATCCATATCCGGGCATTCCCGTACTTCGGTGCTGTCTTGCCATGGGGATGTGTAACGGAAACGCAAACAAATGCAAATTTATCGTTTAAGCGCTAGCAAAAAGAAACAAATAGGCTAATCATTGCTAATAGATAAAAGCTTTTGTAAATGAACGCAACTTAGAGAATAGTTGTGTGCGGTCCTCTTAATACCAGGAGAGAAAAAATGAAGCTCAAGAAGATCTCCCCATTTGTTACAGCGCTGGGGCTTTCGTCATTGGTGGTGGGGGCCGGCGCGCAGCAAGCGCCTGCGACGGAGTCTGCGGCGGCGCCCGTTGTGGCGGTATCCATGCCGGTCGCGCCAGGCTCGGCCCTGTCGCAAGTGGTTGAACAGGCCATCATGACCAATCCGGAGGTGCGTGCCCGCTTTCAGGATCTCACCTCTTCTCTTGAGGGCCAGCAGATAGCGCGCGCCGGTTGGCGGCCGCAGGTGACCGCTCAGGGCTGGGCGGGCAGGGAGTGGCGCAGCAATGTTCCAAACACCCCTTCTTCCAATTGGAATCGTTCGGGCTGGAGTCTGGAACTGCGCCAATTGATTTTCGATGGTGCGGCCGTGAGCAACAACATCAGGCAAATGGGTTTTGAAAAACTTTCGAAGTTTTACGACCTGCGTGCGACGACGGACACCCTCGCCAGTGATGCGGTGGCGGCTTATCTGGATG
>JAMNYN010000616.1 GCA_023622805.1 Pseudomonadota bacterium
GTCCCCAGCAGCAGGCATGGCTGCATTCGGTGGATGCGAGCCTGCGTGCGAGCGGTGGCGCACAGGAGCCGCTGGCAAGCAACCCGTTCGAAGCGGCCGGTGCGCAAGAGCACGTCACGACGGTGGCGGGCATGGAGATGCCGCCGGCACCCGCCGCCGCCCATGAGGAGGCCGCAGCGCCCGACTTCGGGCCGGCGACGCTTCTGGCCGCGCCCGTCGTTGCCGCGGCCCCCCGCGTGCGCGACGTGGTCAAGCCCGAAGAGCTGATGGATGTGCGCCAGCAGGCGGAGTTCTTCACTTCGGTAGGCGAGTACGAGCAAGCGATTGCCGTGATGCGCAAGCACATTGCGCAGCACCAGGACTCGTCGCCGCTGGCCTATCTGGAGTTGCTGGGCCTGTTCTACCAGCTCAGCCGCAAAAACGAATTCGATGCCTTGCGCGCGCAGTTCGAGCAGCACTTCGCAGCCCGGGTGCCCGACATGGCGCAGTTTGCCCAGCGCGGCAAGTCGCTGGAGCATTACACCGAGTTGCTGGCCACCATCGAAGCCCTGTGGCCTACCGATGAGGTGGGCGATCTGCTGGAAAGCTATCTGTTCCGCCACCAGGGCCCCGACAGCGGCGTGCTGTTCGACCTGGCGGCTTTCGACGACCTGCTGCTGTTGCAAGCCGTGGCCCGCACCACGCCGGCCGCTGCACGCGGCAATTTGAATGCACGGCTGCGCACCACGCCGGCGGTGGCCCCTGTCGACCAGGCGCAGGCCACCCCTGTGGCGGCGGCTGGCGCCGGCCTGGCACTGGCCGACGAGCCCTGGGCCACGCTGGAGAAGAATGCGCCAGCACCAGCGCTGGTGAACGTGCCTCTGGTGCCAGAGCTGGATCTGGAAATTCCATCGCGCTTTGATGTGCCGGACGGCGCGTTTGCGCGCTCGAATCCACTGAATGATGGCGCCGCCGACATGCCAGCGGCCTCGCCTTTGCTGGACATTGACTTGAGCGATGTCGGTCGCCTGGCGCCGCTGGATTTGCCCAAGGTCGAGCCCTTGCCGTTTGATGCGCTGGAGTTCCCCAGCTGGACGGTCGCGGCGCCCGCCGATGACCAGGCCGTGGGTTTCAATGCGCGCGATCCCAAGCGACCGATGTCCGTCGACCTGGAGCTCGAGCCCTGGGATCAGGATGCGCCGGAGAGCATCTTCACGGCCCTGAACTCGGCGCGCACAGCGCTGGTGGCGCCGCCGCCCGCGGAGGCGAATGCCGGCAAGCCCAAGCCAGAGGACGACAAGGGCCCGAAGTCATCGCGCTGAGATCCTGAGCAGCTTCTACCGCAACGGGCCCGTACAGGGCCCGTTGCGCTTTCAGCTCCAGGCGGCCATCAGCTGCCGGGCCTGGGCTTCGGGGTCTTGGGCGTTGACCAGGGCGCGGACCACGGCGATGGAGCCGGCGCCGGTGGCCAGAACCTCGGGGAACTGCTCCGCACCGATGCCGCCAATCGCCACCAACGGGTATTGCCCCATCAATCGCACATAGGCAGCCAGTCGCGCCACGCCTTGCGGGGCCGTGGCCATGCGCTTGAGCGTGGTGGGAAACACCGCACCCAGGGCGATGTAGCTGGGCCGCACGGCCTGGGCGCGCAGCATCTCGGCGTAGCCGTGGGTGCTCACGCCCAGGCGTATTCCAGCCGCGCGGATCGCATCGAGCGCGGCCGGCGGCAGCGCGTCGAGATCTTCCTGACCCACGTGCACGCCATAGGCGCCCGCATCGAGTGCTGCCTGCCAGTGGTCGTTGATGAACAGCAGCGCGGACGTTCCTTGCACCGCGGCCACGGCGGCGCGCACTTCCCGGTGGATCGCTTGCGCGTCCTCGGACTTGAAGCGCAACTGCACTGTGGGCACGCCGGCGCGGGCCATGCGGCCCACCCACTGCGCATCGGGCAGCACGGCGTACAGGCCCAGCGCCTGGGGGCAGGCGGCGAAAGCCGGGGGCGTGGCTGCGTCGGCCGGGATCAGGCCGAAGTCGCGGCCGTCGTCAGGCCAATGCGCCGCATCGAAGTGCCCCATGCGTTCGGTCTGGGCCTGCCAGGCGCATGCCAGGCATTCGGCGTCGATCGCGATGAATCCCAGCTGCGCGCAGGCCTGCAGCGCCGCGAGGTAGGCGGGCTCGCCGCGGGTCGCGGGCGGCACGGGCTGCGGCGGCAGCGCGCTGCGGTCGCTGCCTTCGGGAGTGAAGGCGGCAGCATGGTGGTCCAGGATGGACCGGGCCAGGGCGTCGATATGGGGCGTGGTCATGGCGAGGTCCATCAAGGGTTGTCGTGGTGCCAGAACGGCGTGCCCAGCACCGGCGTGCTGGGTTGGGCCGACTGCTGCTCGGCCATGGCCCCCGCATGCCAGGCCGCGCGGCCCGCATGCGTGGCGTCGGCGAAGGCGCCGGCCATGGCTACCGGGTCTTGCGACAAGGCCACGGCGGTATTGAGCAGCACGCCGTCAAAGCCCCACTCCATCACTTGGCAGGCGTGGGACGGACGGCCCAGGCCGGCGTCGACGATCATCGGCACCGTCAGGCGTTCGCGCAGCATCTGCAGGGCATAGGGGTTGACCGGACCGCGTCCCGTGCCTATGGGCGCGGCCCAGGGCATGACGGCCTGGCAGCCCACATCGACCAGGCGCTGGCACAGTACCAGGTCTTCGGTGCAGTACGGCAGGACCTGAAAACCGTCCTTGATCAGAATCGATGCGGCTTCGACCAGATTGAGCGTGTCCGGCTGCAGCGTGTAGTCGTCGCCTATGAGTTCGAGCTTGATCCAGGGCGTGTCGAACACTTCGCGCGCCATCTGGGCGGTGGTCACGGCCTCCTGGATGCTCAGGCAGCCCGCGGTGTTGGGCAGCACCGGCACGTCCAGGCGACGCAGCAGCTCCCAGAAGCTCGCGCCGGTCTCCGCCGCCTGGCTGCCCTGGCGGCGCAGCGAAGCGGTGAGCATGGCCGGGCGCGAGCGCTTGACCGCAGCTTCGAGCACGGCCGGCGATGGGTAGCGCGAGGTACCCAGCAGCAGACGGCTGTGAAAGGTCTGGCCGTACAGGACCAGCGGATCGGCGCTGGCCGGGGCTTCGGTAGAGGAGGACATGGCAGTGTTCATCTTCGGCAAATTCGGTGAAATGAGGGAGCGGGCTCAGCCGCCGGTCACGGGCGACACGACTTCCACGCGATCGCCTTCCTGCAAGGCCTTGGCCGCGTACTGCGTGCGCGGCACAAACAAGGTGTTGACGGCCACGGCATAGGGTGGGAGCAAGGCCTGCTGGGCCAGGGCGTCGGCCAGGCTCGCGCCTTCGGGCAGGGCCAGCGGCTGTTGGTTCAGAAGAATGTTCATGGTGGGCAAGGAAATAAGGGCGCTCACTGGTGCACGGCCACGTCGAAGCCGCGGGCCAGCGGGCAATCGCCCGTGGTGAGCAGCTCCAGCACCACGTCCAGCATGGCGGGCGAAATCATGAAGCCGTGGCGGTACAGGCCGTTGACTTCGAGTACGCGTTCGGACAGGCGGCGCACGGCGGGAAGATTGTCGGGCAGGGTGGGGCGGCACTGTACGGAGAGCTCCACGATCCGCGCTTCGGCAAAGCCCGAATGCACAGTGTAGGCCGCGCTCAGCAGCTCCAGCGTCGAGCGCACGCTGGCGGGCGACATGTCGTCGGATTCGATCTCGGTGGCGCCGATCACGAACAAATGGTCTTCCTTGGGCGCGATGTACAGCGGGTAGCGCGGATGCACCAGGCGCGTGGGGCGCTGCAGCGTGACTTCGGGCGCATGCACGCGCAGCACTTCGCCGCGCACGCCGCGCAGCTGCGGCCAGGCCGTGCGCGCGCCCAGGCCGCGGCAGTCGAGCACCCAGTCGGGCTGGCCCGGATTGCCCGGCGCGAAGTCACTCAACTCGCGCGGCGTTTCCCAATGCATTTCCACGCCCAGGCGCGTGAGCGTGGCCAGCAACGCGGCCAGCAATTGGCGGTTGTCGAGCTGGCCTTCACCGGGCAGGTAGACGCCTTGGGTGAAGCGGTGGGTGGTGGTCGGCTCGATGTCGTGCAAGGCCTGGCCCGACAGCGTCTGCAAGGCCGGCAAGGACGGGTTGATGCGGCGGTTCTTGTCGAACAGCCCGCACAGGCGCTGGGCGTCGCCAGCATCCTGGCGGTGCCACAGCACCAGCGTGCCGTTCTGCTGGAAGAACACCGGGGCGTCGAGCTCGGCAATGATTTGCGGCCAGCGGTTCAACGCGTGCTGGCCCATGCGGACCACGCCGGGCTCGGTCACGGCCGACTCGGCCAGGGGCGCGAGCATGGCAGCGGCCACGCGGGCGGCTGCGCCATCGGCTTGGGGACCATGGGCGTCGTACAGCGCAATCTGGTGGCCCTGGCGTGCGAGCGCGCAGGCCAGCAGCCGGCCCATGAGGCCGGCGCCCAGAATGGCGATACGGGAAGAAGGTTGAAGGCAAGGCATGGGAAATCCCGTCGATGAGTCCCGTCGAAATACGGCTGGGACAAAAAAGGCGTGACCACGCTTTGCAGGAAACTCCCCACGCCAGTATGACCTGGATCGGGTAGCGGGGCGGCAGGCCCCAGGGTGTTTCTCAGTCGCACACTGGCCGCTGCGGTTGCCGAGGGCAACCGGGCCGACAGTGGGACACCCCTGTTTCGTCCGTTCAGACAGAATTACAGCACCAGCCGGGTGACCACGGCGGGCATGCCTACATGGGCCATAATTTTCGTATGACAACCCATACTCCGGCGGACCTGCCTGACGCCGCTTCCGAACGCCCCGCGCGCTACCTGCGCGTTCTCTCCATCGCCGGCTCGGACAGCGGCGGCGGTGCCGGCATCCAGGCCGACCTCAAGACTTTCAGCGCCCTGGGCTGCTACGGCATGACGGCCATTGCGGCCATCACGGCGCAGAACACCTGCGGCGTGCGCGCCATCCATGCCATTCCGGCCGAGATGCTCAAGGCCCAGATCGATGCCGTGGTGCAGGACATCGGCGTCGACGCCGTCAAGATAGGCATGCTGGCCTCGCCCGAGACCGTGCGCGTGGTGGCCGATGCCATCCGCCAATACCAGCTGCCGCATGTGGTACTGGACCCGGTGATGGTCGCCACCAGCGGCGACCGCCTGATCGCCACG
>JAMNYN010000134.1 GCA_023622805.1 Pseudomonadota bacterium
AAGATCCAGCCGATATCAAATTCCATGGAGATTGTGTGGGGGCAAAGAGGGCTGGGATTCCGCCGTGTCCGCGACAGTCGCGGGTGTTTCGGTTGCGGCGACTGCCGGTGCTGCTGCACGCTGCGCGGCACTGCGGTGCTTCAACCAGCGCGGCACCATGCCTAGCACCCCTGCCACCAGCCCTGCGGCAAAGGCGGTCAGCACGACCAGCACCAGAGGCGCGGTCCATTGGGTGCCGAAGAAAAAGTGCACCGTGGCGTTTTGCTGGTTGTTCAGCGCAAAGGCGAACAGCGTAAAAAAAATGGCCGCCTTGAGCAGCCACAGTATGTATTTCATGCGACCCCTTGTGTGACTGTTGGATTTTAGACTTTAGTTCACAGGCGAGGGGCGTTCGCTGCGGCGTCAGGGCAGATTGCCGGAACGCAAGGCACTTGCAGCCAGCAGTGCCTGGGCACCGCCGAGTTCAAACGTGCGCTGGTCTACGGCTTCGCGCAAGGCTTTGCCGGGCTTGAAGTGGGGGACGCGCTTTTGGGGAATGTGCACGGCTTCGCCGCTGCGTGGGTTGCGACCCATGCGCGCGGGGCGGTGGTTGACAGAAAAGCTGCCAAAGCCGCGGATTTCAATGCGCTGGCCACGTACCAGGGCATCGCCCACTGCATCCAAAATGGTTTTGACAGCGAGTTCGGCGTCGCGTTGCGTCAATTGACCGAAACGAGCAGCCAGTTCTTCGACGAGATCAGAGCGGGTCATCGAAAAGGAATCCTGTGGGTACCGGAGAAAACCGGTTTGAAAGAAAAAAAGCGGCGGGCGCCTGTAGCGCCCGCCGCATTCAACTCAAGTCAAGCGGGGAAGAGTGGTTAACACGGCCCAGCAAATCGTAGATTTGCGGATGAAACTAGGCGCTTTGCCGCAGACAGTGCGAATAGCACGGCAAGGCAAGGCAACGACGTATCAAGGGATGTGTTGGCCACTCTAGGCGCTTTACTTTTCCGAGTTGTCCAGCTTAGCGCGCAGCAGTGCGCCCAGGCTGGTCGTGCCGGCGCTTTCGCGCGTCGATTGTGCCGACAGGGAAGCCATGGCTTCTTGTTGGTCGACCATGTCCTTTTGCTTGATGGACAGTTGAATGTTGCGGGTCTTGCGATCCACGTTCAACACCACGGCAGTGACTTCGTCACCTTCCTTGAGCACCGAGCGGGCATCTTCCACGCGGTCGCGGGAGATTTCCGAAACGCGCAGGTAGCCCAGGATGTCTTCGCCGAGGTCGATTTCAGCGCCACGAGCGTCCACGGTCTTGACCTTGCCGGTCACGATCTGGCCCTTGTCGTTGACAGTGGCGAAGGTCGTGAAGGGATCGCTGTCCAGCTGCTTGATGCCCAGGCTGATACGTTCGCGTTCCACGTCCACGGCCAACACGATGGCTTCGACTTCTTGGCCCTTCTTGTAGTTACGAACAGCGGCTTCGCCGGTTTCGTTCCACGACAGGTCGGACAGGTGAACCAGGCCGTCGATGCCGGCAGCCAGACCAACGAACACGCCGAAGTCGGTGATCGACTTGATCGGGCCCTTGACGCGGTCGCCGCGCTTGGTGTTCTGGGCGAATTCTTGCCAAGGGTTGGCCTTGCACTGCTTCATGCCCAGGGAGATGCGACGCTTGTCTTCGTCGATTTCCAGGACCATGACTTCGACTTCGTCGCCCAGGGACACGAGCTTGGAAGGAGCAATGTTCTTGTTCGTCCAGTCCATTTCGGAAACGTGGACCAGGCCTTCGATGCCGGGTTCCAGTTCCACGAATGCGCCGTAGTCAGCAATGTTCGTGACCTTGCCGAACAGACGGGTAGCCGAAGGATAGCGACGCGAAACGCCCATCCAAGGATCGTCGCCCATTTGCTTCAGGCCCAGGGACACGCGGTTCTTTTCGGTGTCGAACTTCAGGATCTTGGCCGTGATTTCCTGGCCAGCCGTCACCACTTCCGATGGGTGACGCACGCGACGCCATGCCATGTCGGTGATGTGCAGCAGACCGTCGATACCGCCCAGGTCCACGAACGCACCGTATTCGGTGATGTTCTTGACCACGCCTTGGACGATAGCGCCTTCCTTCAGCGTTTCCATCAGCTTGGCGCGCTCTTCGCCCATCGAAGCTTCCACCACAGCGCGGCGGCTCAGCACCACGTTGTTGCGCTTGCGGTCGAGCTTGATGACCTTGAATTCCAGGGTCTTGTTTTCGTAAGGCGTCAGATCCTTGATCGGACGCGTGTCGATCAGCGAACCGGGCAGGAATGCGCGGATGCCGTTGACCAGAACGGTCAGGCCGCCCTTGACCTTGCCCGAAGTGGTGCCGGTCACGAATTCGCCGGATTCCAGGGCCTTTTCCAGGGCCAGCCAGGAAGCCAGACGCTTGGCGGTGTCGCGCGACAGGATGGTGTCGCCGTAGCCGTTTTCGATGGAACCAATGGCCACCGAAACGAAGTCACCGACTTGGACTTCGACTTCGCCCTGATCGTTCTTGAATTCGTCGAGGGGCACGTAGGCTTCGGACTTCAGGCCGGCGTTAACCACCACGAAGTTGTGCTCAACGCGCACGACTTCAGCGGTGATGACTTCGCCAGGACGCATTTCCGTGCGTTGCAACGATTCTTCAAAAAGGGCGGCAAAAGATTCAGACATGTATTTCCTTGGCCACAAACAGGTTTCCGAGAGCACTATTGCTGACGTTTTTAAGGCTGCTTGCGGAGGTTTCGTGCGGATAAATCCGCGGGCTATAGTTCACCAACCCCCATGCCATTCGCTAGCCAGGGCGAAAAATCGGCAGAGGGAACCGGGGTTTAGCCTTTCAGGCCAGGCTTGAAAGGCTGTCGCTCTTGCCACCATTGCAGCACCTGCGTGACCACCTCTTCGATGGAAAGCACGGAGCTGTCGAGCAGCATTGCGTCTTGTGCGGGCTTGAGCGGCGAGGCACTGCGCGACATGTCGCGAGCATCACGTGCCTCAAGGTCTGCACGAAGCGCACTGATGTTAGCGGAAATTCCTTTGGAAATCAACTGTTTATACCTTCTCTCAGCGCGGCATTCGGCCGAGGCGAGGAGGTAGACCTTGAGCGCGGCGTTGGGAAAGATCACCGTGCCCATGTCGCGGCCGTCGGCCACCAGGCCGGGCAGGGTCTGAAAATTCCACTGCAGCGTCAGCAGGGCCTGACGCACCGCGGGCAGGGCCGAAACGCGCGAGGCATCCATGCCGGCGGCTTCGGTGCGGATGGCTGCCCCGATGTCTTCGTCGTCCAACAGAATCTGCTGCGTGGGCGTGAAGCGTATGGGCAGTTCGCGCACCAGGGTGGCGATCTCGGCTTCATGCGCTTCGTCCAGCTCCAGGCCGGCGCGGCGCGCGGCCAGGCCGGCGATGCGGTACAACGCGCCCGAGTCCAGGATGCCGTAGCCCAGGCGCCGCGCCACTTCAGCGGCGATCGTGCCTTTGCCCGAAGCCGTGGGGCCGTCGATGCAGATCACCGGAATGTTCGCGCGCGGCGTCTGGCAGACCGAGAACAGGGCCTCGAAATAATCGGGGAAAGTCTTGGCCACGCACTGGGGGTCTTCGATGCGCACCGGCAACTGGGCCGGATTGAAGGCGGCCAGCGAAAAACACATCGCGACGCGGTGGTCGTCATAGGTGTGGATGCTGGCGGCGCGCCAGTCGGCGGCCTGGGCCGGCGGCGTGACGCTCAGGAAGTCCGCGCCTTCCTCGACGCTGGCGCCGAGCTTGCGCAGTTCGCAGGCCATGGCGGCGATGCGGTCGGTTTCCTTGACGCGCCAGCTGGCGATATTGCGCAAGGTGGTCGTACCTTCGGCATACAAGGCCATCACCGCCAGCGTCATGGCCGCGTCGGGGATGTGGTTGCAGTCCAGGTCTATGGCCTGCAGCGGCCAGCGCCCGCGCCGCACCTGCAGCCAGTTAGGACCGCTTTCTATGTGCGCGCCCATGGCCCGGGCGGCTTCCACAAAGCGGATGTCGCCCTGGATGGATTGCGCGCCCACGCCCAGGATGCGCACGCCTTCGGCGGACTCGGTGCCCGCGGCGATGGCGCCCAGTGCGATGAAGTAGCTGGCCGACGAGGCATCGGCCTCGACATGGATGTCGCCGGGCGAGCGGTAGCGGCTGCCGGCGGGAATCGTGAAGCGCTGCCAGCGGTCGTTGTGCACCGTGATGCCAAAGTGCTTGAGCAATTCCAGCGTGATGTGGATGTAGGGCTTGGAGATCAGCTCGCCCACGACTTCGATGGTGACGTCCTGGTCGACCGCGCGCAGCGGCAGGGCCATCAGCAGCGAAGTCAGAAACTGGCTGGAGACGTCGCCGCGCACCTGGATGGGCTGCGCCAGTTGGCCCGAGGCAAAGTCCGGTTGGGCGATGCGCAGCGGCGGATAGCCGGCGTTGCCCAGGTAGTCGATGCGGCAGCCCAGTTGGCGCAAGGCGTCGACCAGATCACCGATGGGGCGTTCGTGCATGCGGGCGACGCCGCTGAGCGTGAAGTCGCCGCCCAGCACGGCCAGGGCTGCCGTCAGGGGGCGCATGGCCGTGCCCGCGTTGCCCAGGAACAGCTCGGCACTGGCGTCGGCGGGCAGGGCCGCGGCGATGCCGGTGATGCGCAGCACATCGTCCGTGCGCTCCAGCTTGCAGCCGAGTTGCTCGAGCGCCGTGAGCATCACGCGGGTGTCGTCCGAGTCGAGCAGGTCGTGCACCGCGGTCGTGCCTTCGCTGAGCGCGGCCAGCAGCAGCACGCGGTTGGAAATGCTCTTGGAGCCGGGCAGGCGGACTTCGCCTTCGGCCGTGGCGAGTGCGGGAACGTCGAGAAATTCGGTCTGGAACATGTCGCCTCTGCAGCGTGAGGGGCTCAGGAGCCCAGGGAATCGGAAGGGGTGGCGGCGGCGGCCATCTGCGGGGAGGGCATCTGCGGGGCGGCCATCCGCCAGTGGGCGCGGGCGGCGCTGGCCAGCGTGAGCCGGTCCTGCAAGGCCTGGCCGTCATCTTGCTCCATGAGCTGCTCCAGGTTTTGCAGGGCCTGCCGGAACTGGCGCGACTGGGCCAGCACTTGTTCGCGATTGGCCAGCAGGATGTCGCGCCAGATCTTGGGGTCGCCGGCGGCA
>JAMNYN010000556.1 GCA_023622805.1 Pseudomonadota bacterium
GCTTCAAGCGTTTCACCGACGACCTGGAGACGCTGAAAACCATGGCCGCGCAGCCCGCCGTGCTCATCGTCGCGCCTCTGTCAGGCCACTACGCCACACTGCTGCGCGACACCGTAAACAGCATGCTGTCGGACCACAAGGTCTACATCACCGACTGGAAGAATGCACGCATGGTGCCCCTCGACCAGGGCGTGTTCCACCTCGATGACTACGTCAACTACGTGCAGGAGTTCATCCGCCATCTGCAGAGCCGATACGGCCACTGCCATGTGGTGAGCGTCTGTCAACCCACGGTGCCCGTGCTCGCGGCCGTGTCCCTGATGGCCAGCCGCGGTGAAGCCACGCCTCAGACCCTGACCATGATGGGCGGCCCTATCGACGCGCGACGCTCGCCCACGGCCGTCAACAACCTGGCGACCACCCACAGCTACGAGTGGTTCGAGACCAATGTAATCCACCAGGTGCCGTCCAACTACCCCGGCGCGGGCCGCCGCGTCTATCCAGGCTTCTTGCAGCACACGGGCTTCGTGGCCATGAACCCGGATAGGCATGCGACCAGCCACTTCGACTACTTCGAGAACCTGCTCAAGGGCGACGATGCAAGCGCAGAGGCCCATCGCAAGTTCTATGACGAATACAACGCCGTGCTCGACATGGACGCGGCCTACTACCTGGAAACGATTTACACCGTGTTCCAGGACTATTCGCTGATCAAGGGCACCTGGGATGTGAAGTCGGTCGACGGCCAGCCCGAGCGCGTGCGCCCGCAGGACATCACCACCAGCGCGGTGCTCACGGTGGAAGGAGAGCTCGACGATATCTCGGGTGCCGGCCAGACCCGCGCCGCCCACGACTTGTGCACCGGCATTGCGCCCGAGAATCACAAGCACCTCGAAGTCGAAGGTGCGGGTCACTACGGCATCTTCAGCGGCCGTCGCTGGCGCGAGGTGGTGTATCCACAGGTGCGCGAATTCATCCTCCAGCATGCCGTGCCGTCCACGACGCCCGAGATCGTCGGCCATGACGATGGTTCCGTGCTGCAGGCCCAGACCGAAGTACAGGTGGCAGCACCTGCCCAGGTGCCGGTCCAGGCCGAAGCCCAGGTCGAGGTGGCAGCCCCAGCGCCCAGCGAAGCCCAGGCCGAGGTCCTAGCACCCACGCCGCCCGCTGCCGCCAAGGACCCGGCCAAAAACAGCAAGTCCCGCTCAACGCGCGGATCACGCCGCACGTAAAGGAGGAAGCGTCATGCCAGCCTCCGCCCTACAAGGCCTGGCGGCTCGCATCGACGCCGCCTTGCCGCAAACCCAGTGCACGCGCTGCGGCTATCCGGACTGCGCCGCCTATGCGCAGGCGATTGCCGACGGCGCTGCCGCCATCAACCAATGCCCGCCCGGCGGCGCCGAAGGCATTGCCCGGCTGTCGGCCATCACCGGCCAGCCCGCCCTGCCCTTGTCGGCCGAACACGGCATGGAAGCCCCGCGCACGCTGGCCTTGATCGACGAAGCCTGGTGCATTGGCTGCACGCTGTGCATCAAGGCCTGCCCCACCGACGCCATCTTCGGTGCCAACAAGCGCATGCACACCGTGATCGCGCCGCATTGCACGGGCTGCGAGCTGTGCATTCCCGTCTGTCCCGTGGACTGTATTTCACTGAATCCGGTCAGCGGCGACGCCACGGGCTGGTCAGCCTGGTCCGAGGAACAGGCCCGGCACGCCTTGCAGCGCTATACGCGTCGCCAAGGGCGACTGAATGCATCCGACCGTGCCACCGCGCCCAAGGCGGCCATGGCCGCCGGGTTGGGTGCGGCGCTCACACCCACCACAGCCCCGCCCCCCTTACCGACAGACGCGCCGGTCGACGCCAAGAAAGCCGCGATTGCTGCTGCCCTGGCCCGAGCCCGGGCTCAGCGCACCAAGTCCTGAGCAGCCCTCTTGCAAGGGCTGCGCAGGAACCCACGTTCAGCCACATTTTTTTCTTGGCGCAGCGCAGCATTCCACGATAATGTGCGCAATGAATCCCCTGCTTTCTCAACTGCAGCCTTATCCGTTTGAACGGCTGCGACAGCTTTTCGCGGGGGTTACGCCCTCGGCCTCCTACCGTCCCATCAGTCTGGGCATTGGCGAGCCTCGCCATCCCACGCCGCCCTTCATCGAAGAAGTTCTGGGCCATACGCCCGGCAGCCTGGCCAAGTACCCGGCCACGGGCGGTGATCCGCGCCTGCGCCAGGCCTGCGCGCAGTGGATGGAGCAGCGCTACGGCCTGAAGCTCGATGCGGCCACCCAGGTGCTGCCCGTCAATGGCTCGCGCGAAGCGCTGTTTGCGTTTGCGCAGACCGTGATCGATCCGACCCAGGCCGGCGTCACCGTCGTCTGCCCCAATCCCTTCTACCAAATCTACGAAGGCGCGGCCCTGCTGGCCGGAGCCCAGCCGGTCTACGTGCCCAGCGATCCAGCGCGCAACTTCGCCGTGGATTGGGACAGCGTGCCCGAGTCCGTCTGGCAGACCACGCAGCTGATGTATGTGTGCTCGCCGGGCAATCCCACGGGCGCGGTCATGCCCTTGTCCGAATGGGAGAAGCTGTTTGCCCTCTCCGACCGCCACGGCTTCGTGATCGCTTCGGACGAGTGCTACAGCGAAATCTATTTCCGCGAAGAGGCGCCCTTGGGCGGCCTCGAAGCCGCGGTCAAGCTCGGCCGCAAGGATTTCAAGAACCTGGTCGCGTTCACCAGCCTGTCCAAGCGCAGCAATGTGCCCGGCCTGCGCAGCGGTTTTGTCGCCGGCGACGCGGCGCTGCTCAAGGCCTTCCTGCTCTACCGCACCTACCATGGCGGCGCCATGGGCCCGGCCGTGCAGGAGGCCAGCATCGCGGCCTGGAACGACGAGCAGCATGTGATCGAGAACCGCCGGCAGTACCGGCAGAAGTTCGCTGAAGTCACGCCGGTTCTGGCCAGCGTGATGGATGTGCGCCTGCCCGACGCGGGCTTTTATCTGTGGGCCGGCATCCCCCCCGCGCTGGGCATGGACGATGTCCAGTTCGCGCGCGATTTGTACGCTCAATACAATGTCACGGTGCTGCCCGGCAGCTATCTGGCGCGGGACGTGGCAGGCCACAACCCCGGCGCGAATCGCGTGCGCATGGCCCTGGTCGCGGAGACCGCCGAATGCCTCGAAGCCGCCCAGCGCATTGTCCAATTCATTCAAACCCCAAAGAAGTAAAGCTTCCATGACACAGCAATTGCAATCCATCATCGACGCCGCCTGGGACAACCGTGCCAACCTGAGCCCGGCCAGCGCCCCCAAGGAAATCGTCGACGCTGTCGAACATGTCATCGCCCAGCTCAACGACGGCCAGCTGCGCGTCGCCACCCAGCAAGGCGTGGGCCAGTGGACTGTCCACCAGTGGATCAAGAAGGCTGTGCTGCTGTCCTTCCGCCTCAAGGACAACGTGCTGATGAGTTCCGGCAGCCTGAACTTCTTCGACAAGGTGCCCACCAAGTACGAAGGCATGTCCGAAGCCGACATCGCCGCCACGGGCGTGCGCGTTGTGCCGCCTGCCGTGGCGCGCCGCGGCTCCTTCATCGCCAAGGGCGCGATCCTGATGCCTTCCTATGTGAACATCGGCGCCTATGTGGGCGAAGGCACCATGGTCGACACCTGGGCCACGGTCGGCTCCTGCGCGCAAGTGGGCAAGAACGTCCACCTGTCGGGCGGCGTGGGCCTGGGCGGTGTGCTCGAGCCTCTGCAGGCCAACCCCACCATCATCGAAGACAACTGCTTCATCGGCGCACGCTCGGAAGTGGTCGAAGGCGTGATCGTGGAAGAGAACTCGGTGATCTCCATGGGCGTGTACATCGGCCAGAGCACCCCCATCTATGACCGCGCGACCGGCGAGATCACCTACGGCCGCGTGCCCGCGGGCTCGGTGGTGGTGTCGGGCAACCTGCCCAAGGACAATGGCCGCTACAGCATGTACGCCGCCATCATCGTCAAGAAGGTCGACGCCAAGACCCGTTCGACGACCAGCCTCAACGACCTGCTGCGGGATTGAGGTGAAGCCCCCCCTGAGCGACTTCGTCGCTTCCCCCTCTCATCCTTCGGTGGAGGGGGGCGCCCGGCTCAGGGACGGCAGCATCGCTGCGGGGCGGCCCTTGCTCGCTGCCCCTGGGCTGGATTGCGCCAGTTTCAGAGGCAGTGGGCCTTGCAAACGCTGAAAAAAAATCCCTGTTTGGCTGGGGTGCGCCAGTTTCATGGGCTGCGGATAGCCCAAGCGCTATCGATTTTTGTATACCCAACACAGAGGAAGACGTCATGAGCACCATGGAGCGAATCCTGCGCCTGATGGGAGAAAAGCAGGCCTCGGACGTCTACCTCTCGGCCAACGCTCCGGCGCTGATCAAGATCCACGGCGAATGCGTGCCGATCAACAACCAGTTGCTGCCGCCCGACGCGCCGCGCAGCCTGCTGGCCGAAATCGTGCCCCCTGAGCGCATGGCCGAACTCGAAGCCACCGGCGAACTCAATATGGGCGTGCCGCTGCGCGGCGTGGGGCGCTTTCGCGTCAGCGCCATGCGCCAGCGCGGCACCTATGCGGTGGTGATTCGCTTCATTGCCCAGCACATTCCGCCGATGGCGTCGCTGAACCTGCCCCCCGTGCTCAGCGAGCTGATCCTGCAAAAACGCGGCCTGCTGCTGGTCGTGGGCGCCACGGGCTCGGGCAAGAGCACCACGCTGGCGTCGATGATAGACGAGCGCAACCAGAACGTCACCGGCCACATCCTCACCATCGAGGACCCGATCGAGTACCAGTTCCGCAACCAGCGCTCCATCGTCAACCAGCGCGAGATCGGCAGCGATACCGACTCCTTGCAGACGGCGCTGAGAAACGCGCTGCGCCAGGCCCCGGACGTGATCCTGATCGGCGAAATCCGCGACCGCGAAACCATGTCGGCCGCCCTGGCCTATGCCCAGTCGGGCCACTTGTGCCTGGCCACGCTGCATGCCAACAACAGCTACCACGCGCTCGGCCGCATCCTGAGCTTCTACCCTGTGGAAGTGCGCGACACCATGCTCGGCGACCTGGCCGCGGCCATGCGCGCCATCGTCTCGCAGCGGCTGGTACGCACGCC
>JAMNYN010000246.1 GCA_023622805.1 Pseudomonadota bacterium
ACCTGAGCACTTGGTCGGCGGAGGCAAGACCAATTTTGAAGGGCCGGTCACGGAGGCGCAGCAGTCATTCGGCTGCGAATCCGTCCAACGACCGGTGCCCGCAGCAGCGGTCGATGCGCTGCCGACTTTGGGTGACAGCACCCAGCCTGAACCAGTCATCCAGCAGACATGTTAGTGAGCCGCTTCTGGCCAATGCCGTCGAAAAACTCCTCGCGCGCACTACGGCCTACGCACGACACCGTGGAGGGCGCCAAGGCCCGTCGACGGGGCAGGGCGAACGGGATCATCAGCGCCCTGAAACTCCACACCGCTCTTCCTGAGTCCTGATGCAGCCGAAGCATCCAAGGGCCGGCATGGCATCTCCTCCTCACACCCCCGGCCGCCAATTCCCATGAAACCCGAACGGCACGCGATGCGGCAAACGGGCTACCGCTACCGGTCCCGCGGCCAACTGCATGGCATCGAAGACCAGCAGGTCGCTGCGCTGTTCCTGCGCACGCCAGGCCACGGCGAGCAGCCAGCCGTCGGCTTCGGCCGCGTCGGCGGTGCGCGGCACGAATACCGGTTCGGACACCACGTCGCCGTGGGGCAGCTTGTACAGCTGGCGCTCGCCGCTGTCGAGGTCGAAACGCGCGAGGCTGTCGAAGAGCACGCTTTCGGAATCATCCCGCGCGCGCGCCGTCGCGTGGCAGGTGTAGAAGCCGTAACGGTTGCGCCGGCCCGTGTAGCGCTCGTCCATGCGCGGAAACTCCGCCACCAGGTCGTCGAGGTACTCGCGCCGGAACCCGCTGCCTGCGCTGCCCAGGTCGAAGGTCCAGCGGCACAGGCGCGCGGCCATGGCGTCGGGGGCGCCGGGGCGGCCTTCGGCGTCGGGCAGGCCGGGCGCGGAGTCCGACTGCATCACATAGGCCACGATGGTGTCGCCGTCGTCCCAGGCATTCATCACATGGAATACATGGCAGGCGTCGGTGTCGAACCAGCGCATGCGGTCCGCCGTGCCGCCGCGCGGCATCACGCCGACGTGGGTGCGCAGGCCGGCCTCCCAGGCCAGCAGGGGCTTGCCGCGCATGGCGCGCTCCATGCTGAGCGTCAGCGGCGTGACGGGGAAGAGCACATGGCCGCGCGTCAGCATGAAGTCGTGCGCCATGCTTGCATACGGCGCGGTGAAGGACTGGATTTGCGTGACTTCGCAGTGCCGGTCCATCACGCCATACAGCATGGTCGGCGAACAGGGGCCGTCGGGCGAGTAGGCGAAGAAGTGCAGTTCGCCGCTCTCGGGGTCCACTTTCGGGTGCGCGGTGCAGCGCGAATTCAGGCGCTCGCCAAAGCTCTGGTGCCCCTTGGCGGCCAGCGTGCGGGCGTCGAGTTCAAACGGTTGATGCGACTCCTCGAGCGCGAACAGCCGCTCGCCATGCCACAGCATGCTGGTGTTGGCCGTGCCGCCGTTGCGGCCCTGGGCCAGCGGGTCGGTGGTGGCGGGGTTGCCGAAGGTGCCGAAGAGCGCGCGACCGGCGTCATGCTCGAGCTGCCATTTGGGCGTGCGCACCCAGCGGTTGCGGTAGGCCACCTGGCCGTCGGCGATGTGGAAGGCATGGACCATGCCGTCGCCAGAAAACCAGTGGTAGTTGTCGTCGCGCGGAGCGTACTGCGGGCTGGGGCCTACGCGGTACAGGCTGCCGGAGAGCCCGGGCGGCAACTTTCCTTCGATGGGCAGCTGCGCGATGTCGTGCTCTGCGGTGAGCGCCGCATAGTTGCCGGTGAAAAAGTGGGGGTAGGTCTGCGCTGCTGTGTTCATGGGAGGCCTTGGGGATGCGCTCAGGAGGGGGATACGGCGCCGAGCTGGGCGATGGCTTGGCCTACATAAGCGGCCAGCGTTTCGTCTATGCCGGAGCCGAAGCGCAGGGCCGCGTCGTGGCGGAACGCGCTTTGCAGCTTGGCGTGCAAGGCGGTATCGCCGCCGGCCTTGGCCAGCGACAGCGCCTGCCAACGTTCGGCCAGCGCACGCATGGGGGCGCCATCGGCGGGGGCGTTCGCGAGCATCTGCTGGCGCACCTGGGCAATGAGCGGCGGCCAGGCGTCGGTCTGGGCCACGTAGTGCTGGCGCAGCGTGCGCATCTCGTCGGCGCTGCAGTGTGGCGCGTAGCGCTGCAGGCGCGCAAAGGCCATGGCCTGCGAGATGTAACGTATGCCGGCGCGGTCCACTCCGGTCAGCGCGTGCAGCGACGGCTCGTTCCAGTGCATGGCGTAGAGCTTCATCAGCAGGCCTTCGTCGCCACCGGTCTCTTCGAGCAGCATGGCAATCCAGCGTTGCGCCAGGGACTGGGCCTGCGGGTCCTCGGGCGCTACGCCGGCCGCCACCAGCCGCTGCAGCCAGGCCGACAATTCGGCGCGCAGGGGCGCGGCCGCGGCGCTGTCGCGCTGCGCCTGCAGCGTGCGCTGCTCGGCGTCGCTGAAGTACTTCGTGCCCGCGACCATGCTTTCTAGCGCGAACAGCCAGTCGTCGATGCCGGGCTCGTGGTCGGCCCGCAACTGGGCTTGCAGCGCGTGCAGGTGGCTGCGCAGCGCCGACGCCTGCTGGATTTCGTGGTCGAGTTGCGCGAGCTGCCGGGCCACGACTTGCGCAATGTCGCCGGCCGCGTTGGCGAGCAGGGCTTGTATGTCGGCGAGCGACAGATCGAGCCGTCGCAAGGCCTGGATGCGGTAAAGACGTGCCACGTCCTTGTGGTCGTACAGGCGGTAGCCGCTGCTGGACCTTTGGGAAGGCACCAGCAGGGCGATGTCGTCATAGTGGCGCAAGGCGCGCACCGTCAGCCCGGTGCGCCGGGCCAGTTCACCAATCTTCAAAAGCATGCCTTCCCTCTCAAGTTGAAGGCATGCTAAACCCTGCCGTTACGAGAGGGTCAAGCGCTTTGTGCGCCTCCCTTCGTGGAGGCTCCGTTCAGTATTCCAGCACGATCTTGCCGAAATGCTGGTTGCTTTCCTGGTGGCGGAAGGCATCGCCCATGGCGTCGAGCGCAAAGCTGCGGTCCAGCACGGGCTTGACGCCGGTGGTGTTCAAGGCGCGGACCAGGTCCAGCTGGTCGCGTCGGCTGCCCACCAGCAGGCCCGTGAGGCGCAGCTGCTTGCGCAGGATGTTGGCGACCATCACATTGCCGGACAGGCCGCCCAGAATGCCGATCACCGCGATATGGCCGCCGGGGCGCGCGGCCAGCATGGACTGGTCCAGGGTGTTGGCGCCGCCCACGTCGATCACATGGTCCACGCCGCCGCCGGAGATTTCCGCGGCGGTCTGGCCCCATTGGGTGTTGCTGCGGTAGTTGATCACGTGATCGGCGCCCAGGGCCTTGAGGCGCTCCATCTTGGCGTCGGAGGAAGACGTGGCGATCACGGTCGCGCCCGCGGCCTTGGCCAGTTGCAGCGCAAAAATCGACACGCCGCCCGTGCCCTGCACCAGCACCGTGGCGCCGGGTTTCATGGCGCCGTCGGTGTACAGCGCGCGCCAGGAGGTCACGCCGGCCGTGGTCAGCGTCGCGGCTTCGGCATGGCTGTAGCCTTTGGGCGCGTGCGTGAAGTAGTTAACCGGGGCCGTGACGGCGTCGCGCGCGTAGCCGTCGATGCCGTCGCCGGGCGTGGTGGCAAAGCCGGAAATGCGTGGCGGACCGTCGACCCAGCCGGGGAAGAAGGTGCTGACCACGCGGTCGCCGATGGCAAATTCGCTGACGCCGTCGCCGACGGCCGTCACTTCGCCCGCGCCGTCGGCCATGGGAATGCGGCGTGCGGCGCTGAGCTTGGAGCGGCCCGCGACCACGGCGTAGTCATGGAAGTTGAGCGAGCTGGCCAGCAGGCGCACGGTGATCTGGCCGGCGGCGGGGGCGGGCGTGTCCACCGTGCCTTGCTCGATGCGGTCCAGGCCGCCGGGGGCGTTGACGAAAATAGCGCGGGTGGATGCCATGAAAAACTCTCCTGATGATGGAAAAAGCACAGGGGTGGTCGACAGTGCGTCGAGCGGCGAATGGAACTACGTGGCCGAAAAAGTGACCTATGCCAAAGCATACGGTTTCTTGCATGTATTGCGTCTGTCCATGTCTCTTGTGAAGGAGTTTGCCGTGAGTGCCATCCCTGGAAATGTCGTGCGATCCCTGCACTTGCCGTCGCCTGATGGCGTAGATGACAGTGATTCAATGCAGATGGTGGATGACGGCGATTTGGTGGATCTGGATGTAGGCGAGAAGGCCGAGGCGGCCGCCCTGCTCGAAGCCAGGCCCTGTACCTACCGGGCAGCGGACGAAGCGCTGAAAACCGAACTGAAGGACATGCTGGCGGCCGGCGATCTGCAAAATGATCCCAAGAAGGTTCTGGGCTTTGTGGCCAGGAATACCAACCCCCATTGGCTGGCGTTTTCCTGGAACAATCTGGTCGACGCGCTCAAGGAGTGCTATGAGAAAGTCTCCTTGTCACCGCTGGTGCATATTGTCTTTTCCCAGAACTGCGTGCATTGCACGCGCGCCATTGATCAGACCCTGGCGCGGATGCTGGCCTTCAGCCAGGGCAAGGCCGACGCTCTGGACCTGATCCAGGTGGACCAGGGCAAGCCGGATGAGTTTTATCGCATCCATGGTGCGATGCACTCCAAAGGCCTGGCGGTGAAGGACGAAGCAGGCGTGCATTTTCTGGCGCATCTGCAAGCGGCCGTGCAGCCGGGGCAGCGTGCCTGCATCGCCGTCCCGGTGAAGGCGGTGGGGGGCAAGTTCTCTCACGCGATGAATATCGTCAACCTGGGGCCTGCCCCGAACAAGGCAGGCGATCGCTGTTTCATCCTGTGCGGACAGACAGGGCGGGTGTATGACCTGGCGGACCCCAGCGATGTGAGCCGGTTCTGCGATCGTTACGACAGTCCGGATTCCGAAGCGCAGTCCGTGAAGTACGCGCTTCCTTCGCAGGAGGCCGATCACTGCTTGTCATTGCAGGATCTGCTGATGCACGGTGACCAGACTGCTCAGGAAGCGCCCGCCGAGGTCGGCGCCGAGCGGCCGCCTTCCCATGCCTTGCTGGCTTAGGCCTGCGGGCGCGCCGGCCCCGCCGTGACGGGCAGTGCCGCGCCGGTCACGGCCGCCGAGTCCTCGCCCA
>JAMNYN010000582.1 GCA_023622805.1 Pseudomonadota bacterium
CCGCTGACATCTATTTCGACAATGTCCAAGTGCCCGGCGACAGCGTGGTGGGCATGCCGGGCGGCGGACTGAAAATTGCGCTGCAGACTTTGACCTATGGGCGGATCGGCATCGCCGCCAGCGGCGTGGGCATGGCCCAGGCCATTTTCGATCACAGCGTGCAGCGCCTGCAAACACGCCAGGCCTTCGGCCGGGCAATTGCCCAGTTCCAGCACTGGCAGTTCAAGCTGGCCGAGCGCGCCACCGAAATCGAAAACGCCCGCAACCTGTATCTGAAAGCCGCGCTGCGCATGGATGCGGGCGAAGCCTTCCCCGAGCCCGAAGCGGCGATGGCGAAATGGTATGCGACCCACCTGGCGGGAGAATTTTCCCGCGACGGCGTGCAGATCTTCGGCGGCTATGGCTTCATGCAGGAGCTTGCCGCGGACGGCTCCCACTACCGCGTCGAGGAAATCTACCGCGACTGCAAGATCGCCGAGATCTACGAAGGCACGAACGAGATCCAGAAGCTGGTCATTGCCCGCGCCATCTTCGGCAAAGACGTGACAGGCTGAGGCCATGCAGGACCACGGCCACTCTAGCGCCCTGCCCGAGCGGCCCGATGCCCAGGCCCGCATCGCGCTCGTCGGCGGATGCCACTGCGGGGTGGCTATCCCTGCCGACGATCTGGCCGCGTTTTACCGGGGCTATGGCGCAATGGCGAAGGCGGCGGTGGCCGTCGCCCTGCTCTGGGGCATGGTGTTGGGGCTTGCGCAATGCACGTCTTGATGGTGCAAACGCTCAAGGCTTGACGCAGTCGCTTTCCAGTCCGGCCATGCCTGCGATTTTCTGCAGGCGCGAGCGCTTTTCCAGGCAGGCCTGGTACTGGGTCTGGGCTTCCTGTTGCTGGGCCAGGCGCGCGACCTGGGCGCGTTCGGCCTGCAACTGGGCGACGCGCGCGCGGATTTGCGGCATGGCGGCCAGGGCGGCCTTTTCGCCTTCGACGATGGCCTGGGCGCGCTGGCTGAAGTCGGCCGGCCCCATGTCCAGCACCTTGGGCCGGATGATGACGTCGGCACGGGCCAGCTCGGCCTCGCCCAGTTTCTGGCCCATGATGGCAATCGACTGGCCCATGGTGCCCAGCATGTGCTCGGCCACCTTGCCCCTGGCCTTGTTGGAGATGTCCACGGCAATCACCAGATCGGCGCCCAGCTGGCGCGCCGCATCCACGGGCACGGGGCTGGTCAGGCCGCCGTCGACGAAATGGTATTTGCCAATCGTCACGGGCTGGAACACGCCCGGAATGCTGCTCGAGGCGCGCACGGCCTGGCCGGTGTTGCCGCGCGCGAACACGGTGCGCTCGCCGTCTTCGAGCCGCGTGGCCACGGCCACGAAAGGCTTAGACAAGCGTTCCAGTGGTTTGCGCTGCACCTGCGCGTTGACATAGTCTTCGAGCTTTTGCCCCAGGATCAGTCCGCCCGAAGACAGCTGCAGGTCGCGGATCTTGGCTTCGTCCAGGTCCACGGCCTTTTCCTGCAACTCGAATGCATTCATGCCGCTGGCATAGAGCGCGCCGACCACGCTGCCCGCGCTGGTGCCCGCGACCACGGCCGGCGTCAAGCCGTTGGCTTCGAGCATCTTGATCACGCCGATATGGGCAAAGCCTTTGGCGGCGCCGCCGCCCAGCGCAATGCCTATGCGTAGAGGAGCCTGACCGCTGGCTTCGGGCGCGGCGGCTGAAGGGCCCGGCGGGTTGCTGCCGCAGGCGGCCAGGGCCAGCAGGCCCACACACGCCAGAGGGCGCAAAAAGTCGTTCAAACGCATGCGGGGAAGTACTGCTTTCATCGGAAAAGCAGTATAGCGGCAGGCAGCAACCGAGCTCCCGGCAGTGCTTATCGCATCAAAAACGATAGCACCATGAGGATTGCCGCCGCCGGCTTGGCTCGGAAACTGGCGGGTTCAGGCCACGGCCTGCAGGGTCTCGATCCGGTTTCTGCCGTTTTTCTTGGCGGCGTACAGCCGCAGATCGACCGCCTCGATGAAGCTGGCGGGCCTCATGTGCTCATCGGGGATCACGGTGCCCACGCCTATGCTCACGGTGAGCAGTTGGCCATGGGGCGATTGCGCGTGATCGATGGCACGCCGCTGGACCAGCCGCTGGCAGCGCTCGGCGACTTTCCAGGCCACGGCCGCATCGGTCTGGGGCAGCAGGACGACAAATTCCTCGCCGCCAAAGCGCGCCACCATATCGCGCACTCCGTCGAGCGCCAGACTCAGGGTCTGCGCGATGTCCACCAGGCATTTGTCGCCCCGGATATGGCCGTAGAGGTCGTTGTATTGCTTGAAGAAGTCGATGTCGAACATCAGCATGGACAAGGGCTGGCGATTGTTGCGCGCATTTTTCCACTCCAGCTCGAAACTGACATCGAACTGGCGCCGGTTGGCAATGCTTGTCAGCCCGTCCTTGAACGACAGCGTCTCCAGCTCTCTTTGCATGGTGAGCAGCTTCTCTTCGGTCTTCTTGCGTTCGCTGATGTCGAACATGAAGCCGATCAGCGACTCGACTTCGCCCTTGTCATTGCGCACCACGTGCACCACGTCGCGTATCCAGACATAGCCGTTGTCCTTGGTCAGCGCCCGGTAGTCGGCTTCGTGGTCGGCTCCGGCCTGGGATTGGGCCACGCAGAAATTCACCACATGTTCCCGATCGTCGACGTGCATGCGCATGGCCCAGTCCTCGACGCTGATCCAGCTGTCCTGGCTCCAGCCCAGCAGCGTTTCGATCTGGGGGCCTATGTAGGCAAACTTCATGCTTGCCCAATCGATTTTCCAGGGAATGGCTTTGGTCGACTCCAGCAGCGTCCGGTAGACGGCGCTGTCTTGGCTGAATCCGCTTGCGTTGGGCATATCAATGGTTCTCGGGTCAATGGCGGTGATTTACCGGACTGACGGATGGTGCCAGGGTTTTACACCTCTCCAGACCATGTTAGAGCCAAGACAGCAGGTTCAGGCCTTGGCCGCAGTCCCATGAATATGGCATGCGCAAGCCGGCCAAACCAGGGCTTTCGCGGCAGCGCGGACCTGGGCGGTGGTCTGCGCGCCCACTTCACACTGGAGGCCGGCCTGGCGGGCGATACCGGCGCGGGCACCATTCCAAGCCCTTGCCCGGCGTTCACCCGCCAGTCTTACGTGGGCCTGAGTTCCGTGGCCGGCAAAGCCCGCGGTGCCGGCGGCCCGCACCCAGTGCCTACAATCCTGGCATGCGATTCTGGCTGGCCGTCTTACTGTGGGCACTGTTGCCGCTGCAGCTGTCCTGGGCGGGCGGCTGTGGCGACGGTCGCTGCGCGCCCGCACGGCCCGCAGCCGTGCACGCCAGCCACCACAGCTGCGGCCAGACGGCCTGCGAACGCGAAGGCCATGATCTGGCCTCAGGCCTGGACTGCGAGGTCTGCCACGCCCATGGCGGCCTGGCCGGCCCCCCGCACCACGCGCCCGACGCCAGCCCGGCCACGGCCGTGTTCGCGCAGCCCCCGCCCCGCGCACTCACCTCCCCTCCCTTGAGCCGCCCCGAACGGCCGCAGTGGCCGGCCCTGGCCTGAACAGGGCCGCGCCACCGCTGTCTTTCACCCTGCCCGCGCACCGCGCTGGCGGGTTCCATCCGTTTTCGGGATTCCTATAGATGTCTTCTTCCAAGGGGCGGCTGCGCCCATCCATTCCTGCTCCCGCCCTGCGGCTCGGTCCCAGATCATGAACCGCGGCTGGACCCTTTTGCTGCTCGCCTGGGTGGTGGCGGTCGTCGCCACCGCCAGTGCCTTGTTCCTGGGCGAAGTCATGGGCATGACGCCTTGCGTGCTGTGCTGGTGGCAACGCATCGCCATGTTCCCGCTGGCCCTGATCCTGGGCATCGCCTGCTATGGCGACGACCGCCGCGGCGCCGTCTACGCCCTGCCCCTGGCGCTCGCCGGCGTCCTGCTGGCCGGCTACCACACGCTGCTGGTCGCCGGCCTGGTCTCGGCGGCCTGGATTCCCTGCGGCGCGGGCGTGTCCTGCGCCAGGCAATCGCTGGAAATCCTCAACGGCCTGCAGTTGCCCTGGCTGTCGCTAGCCGCTTTCGTGCTCATCTCCATCCTGCTCATCGCTTGTTTGCGCAAAAAATCCCCATGAATTCCAAAAAAACGACCGTCACCCTGCTGCTGGCCATCGTGCTCCTGGCCTTCTTCTTCGGCATGAAAACCTACCAAGGCCGCGAGCAGGACGCCCAGGCACAAAACGCCAGCGATCAAATGGAGCGCCTGGTGCGCATGCATTCGCCCGTGCTGGGGCCGCGCGATGCGCCCGTGACCATCGTCGAGTTCTTCGACCCGGCCTGCGAAACCTGCCGCGCCTTTTATCCCATCGTCAAGAACCTGATGCGCCAGTACCCCGACGACCTGCGCCTGGTGCTGCGCTACGCGCCTTTCCACCAGGGCTCGGACCAGGTGATCCACCTGCTGGAAGCGGCCAAGAAGCAGGACAAGTACTGGCCCGTGCTGGAAATGGTGCTGGCCGCCCAGCCGATGTGGGCCGATCACGGTCGCCCCAACGTGGAGCTGGCTTTCCAGGCCGCCGCGCAGGCCGGCCTGGATCTGCCCCAGGCCTTGAAAGATGCCGCGGCGCCGGAAGTCGCAGCCGTGCTGCAGCAGGATGTGGAGGACTTGAAGGCCTTGCAAGTTACCAAGACGCCGAGCTTCTTCGTCAACGGCCAGCCCCTGCAGAGCTTTGGCGCAGAGCAGCTGGCGGCCCTGGTCGCACAGGAAGTGGCCAAGGCCAGGAAGTAAGGCCGCCGCGGGCCTGAGGCCCGGACCCATGGCCTGGCCATGGGTCTTTTTTTCGGCCAGAAACGCCGGAAAACCCGAGAAATTGAAACACATGTCTCGTTTTTTATGTATATGATTCATTTTTCAAGACATATTGATTCTTTGGAATCGAAAAATGGATCAAGAATCTCATTTTCAAGATGCCGCGTCCGATGCGGACAAACCGGCCGGCAGCGCCCTGGCCCGCGGCATCCAGCTGCTCCAGGCCTTCACGCCGAATGCGCCGGCGCGCACGGCGCGCGAGCTGATGGCGGCCACCGGCCTGCC
>JAMNYN010000434.1 GCA_023622805.1 Pseudomonadota bacterium
TGAACGGCCGTTTCGAATTGGCCGCCGTGGGCGTGTTCTGCGCCATGGTGCTCGACAGCCTGGACGGCCGCGTGGCGCGCATGACCAACACCCAGAGCGCGTTTGGCGAGCAGATGGATTCGCTGTCCGACATGGTCTCGTTTGGCGTGGCGCCAGCGCTGATCGCCTATGAGTGGGCACTCAAGGGCCTGGGCCGCTGGGGCTGGATCGCGGCCTTTGTCTACTGCTCCTGCGCGGCACTGCGCCTGGCACGTTTCAACGTCAACACCGCCGTGGTCGACAAGCGCTACTTCCAGGGCCTGCCGTCGCCTGCTGCGGCCGCACTGGTGGCCGGTTTCATCTGGCTGCTCAGCGACTCGGGTCTGCAGCGCGGTGCCGATGGCTGGCTGACCTGGACCCAGCTGACCTGGACCATGTTTGCGCTGACGCTGTACGCGGGTCTGACCATGGTCACCAATGTGCCGTTCTACAGCTTCAAGGATGTGCACATGAAGAAGAGCGTGCCGTTCGCGGCCATCGTGCTGATCGTGCTGGGCATTGCCGTGATCAACATCCACGCGCCCACGGTGTTGTTTGGCGTGTTCGTGCTCTACGGTTTCAGCGGCTATGCGGTCTACGCCTGGCGCAAGGCCAAGGGCCAGCAGGTCAGCGTCATCAGCACGTCCAAGGACGAGCCTGAAGAAATCGGCTTGCACAAATAACAAACAGGTCACAGGCTCGCTGAAAAATTGTGCTAAAGTGATCCACATGCAAAACCTGTCGCTAGCCCTACTAACCATGTCCCCCGGGCAGATCTAGTAGCGCGCGCGCATTCCCCCTACTTCACGGCCCGTAGCACCAGCGACGGGCCGTTTTGTTTTGTGTGGTCGCTGGGCACTCCAACCTTTTCCCCATCTCCGAAAGAGCCAAAATGTTGCAAAACCCCGCCAGCAAATACCGTGCATTTCCCCCCGTCCGCCTCGTTGACCGCACCTGGCCCGACGCGGTGATCAGCCAGCCTCCGGTGTGGTGCAGCGTGGACCTGCGGGACGGCAACCAGGCCCTGATCGAGCCCATGGATATTGCGCGCAAGATGCGCATGTTCGAGCAGTTGGTGGCCATTGGCTTCAAGGAAATCGAAGTGGGCTTCCCCTCGGCTTCGCAAGTCGAATTCGATTTCATGCGCAAGCTCATCGAGGAAAACCGCATTCCCGACGATGTGACGGTGCAGGTCCTGACCCAGGCGCGTGAGCCGCTGGTGCGCCGCACGTTCGAAGCCCTGGCCGGAGTGCCCCGGGCCATCGTCCATCTCTACAACGCCACCGCTCCGGTCATGCGCCAGGTGGTGTTGAACATGAGCGAAGACGAAATCGTCGAACTCGCCTGCAGCAACGCCCGGCTGTTCAAGGACATCGCCGCCGATTACCCGGAAACGGACTGGACTTTCCAGTACTCGCCCGAAATGTATTCGGACACCGAGCTGGCTTTCTCCAAGCGCGTCATCGATGCCGTCACCGCCGTGTGGCAGCCCACGCCCGAGAAGAAGTGCATCATCAACTTGCCGACCACGGTGGAGCACTCGACGCCCAACCTGTTCGCCGACATGGTCGAATGGACCCACCGCCACATCGAGCGCCGCGACTCCATCGTGCTCTCGGTCCATCCGCACAATGACCGCGGCACGGGCACGGCCACGGCCGAACTCGCGTTGATGGCCGGTGCCGACCGCCTCGAAGGCTGTTTGTTCGGCAATGGCGAGCGCACGGGCAACCTCGACGTGGTGAACGTGGCTCTCAATATGTACATCCAGGGCGTGCACCCTGGCCTGGATTTCTCGCAGATCGACGACATCCGCGCCACGGTCGAGTATTGCAACCAGTTGCCCGTGCACCCGCGTCACCCCTATGTCGGCGACCTGGTCTACACCTCGTTCTCGGGCTCGCACCAGGATGCGATCAAGAAAGCATTTTCCGCGCGCCAGGAAGGCGACATCTGGGACATGCCTTATTTGCCCATCGACCCCAAGGACCTGGGCCGCAGCTACGAAGCCGTGATCCGCGTCAACAGCCAGTCGGGCAAGGGCGGCATCGCCTATCTGCTCGAAAGCGAATACGGCCTGCAATTGCCCCGCCGTCTGCAAATCGAGTTCAGCCAGGTCGTGCAGCGTGAAATGGATGCCAGCGGCAAGGAACTCACGGCCCTGGATTTGTGGAATCTGTTCCAGCGCGAGTACGGCATCGACAGCGCGCGCACGCCCCAGTACCGCCTCAGCGGCGAGAGCGGCACCGTGGCCATCAGCGGCGAGTTTTGCATTGCCGGCGAAATGCGCAGCCTGAGCGGCGAAGGCACGGGCCCCATCGATGCGTTTGTCGGCGCGCTGGCCGAAGCCTCGGGTCGCAGCATCCGCGTGCTGGACTACGCCGAACATGCAGTGAGTGCCGGTGCCAATGCCCAGGCCGCGGCCTATGTCGAGCTGCGTGTGGATGATGCCCATGTGGTGTATGGCGTGGGCATGGACGCTAACATCGTCTCGGCGTCGATCAGCGCGATCGTCTCGGGACTGGCACGCGCGCCGCGCACCGAGGCCGTGGCAGCGGTCTGAAAATCGGGGCCCGGGCGATCGGGCCCCTGGCGGCGCGAGGCATGGGGTTCTTTTTTCAGGAGCAAGGCAATGACAGATCAACTCATCATTTTCGACACTACCTTGCGCGACGGCGAACAATCGCCTGGCGCTTCCATGACGCGTGACGAGAAGCTGCGCATCGCGCGCCAGCTCGAGCGCCTGAAGGTGGATGTGATCGAGGCGGGTTTTGCGGCCAGCTCCAATGGCGACTTCGAGGCGGTGCAAGCCATTGCCCGGGCCGTCAAGGATTCCACCATCTGCTCGCTGGCCCGGGCCAACGACAAGGACATCGCGCGTTCGGCCGAAGCGCTCAAGGATGCCAACCGCGGGCGCATCCATACCTTCATTGCCACCAGCGCCTTGCACATGGAGAAGAAGCTGCGCATGACACCGGAACAGGTGCTCGAGCAGGCTATCCAGTCGGTGCGCTTTGCGCGCAACCTGATCGACGACATCGAATTCAGCCCCGAAGACGGCTACCGCAGCGATCCCGACTTTCTGTGCCGGGTGATCGAAGCCGTGATCGCCGAAGGTGCAACCACCATCAATGTGCCCGATACCGTGGGCTATGCGATTCCCGAGCTGTACGGGAATTTCATCAAGAATCTGCGCGAGCGCGTTCCCAACAGCGACAAGGCGGTCTGGTCGGTGCATTGCCACAACGACCTGGGCATGGCCGTGGCCAACTCGCTGGCCGGCGTGAAGATCGGCGGCGCACGCCAGGTGGAATGCACCATCAACGGCCTGGGCGAGCGTGCGGGCAACTGCTCGCTGGAAGAGGTGGTGATGGCGGTGAAAACCCGGCGTGACTACTTTGGCCTCGATGTGAACATCGCCACCGAGCACATCCTGGCGGCCAGCCGCATGGTCAGCCAGACCACGGGCTTCGTGGTCCAGCCGAACAAGGCCGTGGTCGGCGCGAATGCGTTCGCCCATGCTTCAGGCATCCACCAGGACGGCGTGCTCAAGGCGCGCGATACCTACGAGATCATGCGCGCCGAAGACGTGGGCTGGACGGCCAACAAGATCGTGCTGGGCAAGCTCAGCGGTCGCAATGCATTCAAGCAGCGGCTGCAGGACCTGGCCGTGGAGCTCGACAGCGAAGCCGCCGTGAACGAGGCATTTGCGCGCTTCAAGGAACTGGCCGACCGCAAGAGCGAGATTTTTGACGAGGACATTCTGGCCCTGGTCAGCGAGCAGGGATCGCACGGCCACCTCGATCCCTTTGTTTTTGTTTCACTGGCGCAACACAGCGAAACCGGCGAGCGCCCGCATGCGCATGTGGTGTTCAGCCGCGATGGCGTGGAGATCAAGGCCGAATCCGACGGCAATGGGCCGGTCGACGCTTGCTTCAAAGCCATCGAGTCGCAAGTGCAAAGCGGCGCCGAGATGGTGCTGTATTCAGTCAATGCCATCAGCGGCTCGACCGAGAGCCAGGGCGAGGTCACCGTGCGCCTGCAGCGCAGTGGCCGGGTCGTGAATGGCGTGGGCGCCGATCCGGACATTGTGGTGGCATCGGCCAAGGCATATTTGAGTGCTTTGAACAAATTGCATAGCACAGGCGAAGTGGTGGTAGCGCAAGGCTGACGACGGGAACTATAATCTCGCTCACATTCTCGTAAAAGTCGTGCAACTTGTTGCTGTTGTGCGACTTTTTCGATTCGGCTTTGCCGCTTTTTACTTTTTGCTGCTTGGAGCATTTGAATGCACCACCGCCACCGCACCGTGATTGCTCGTCTCCTCCAGGCTTCGGCCGTTCTGGCATTGAGCTGGACGCTGGCCATTCCCGCGGCTTCCGCCGCGGAAAAGAAAGTGCCCAAAAAGCAGCAGGCCAGCAGTGCCAGCAAGCCTGTGCGGGCCAGCAAGGTGGTCAAGGGCAAGGAGCCGGCGCGTCAGAAGGCGGTAGCCTCCAAGACCAAGTCCTCCGCGGGCGGGCCGCGCCGCATGGTGGCGAGCAGCGCCAAGGCGCCCATTCGCACCGTGGCTTATGTGCCTGCGCGCCAGTCCTTCGGCCAGCTCGCCGGACTGCACGATGTCAGCGATCCGCTCGATCTGAAATCCAGCGTGGCCCTGGTGATCGATCAGGACACGCATGAAGTCCTGCTGAGCAAGAACGACCACGCCGTCCTGCCCATTGCTTCGCTGACCAAGCTCATGACCGGGCTGATCATCTCGCAGGCCCGCCTGCCCATGGATGAAATCCTGACCATCACGCAAGACGATGTGGACACGGAAAAAGGCAGCAGCTCGCGCCTGCGCGTGGGCGCCACGCTGTCGCGCGGCGACATGCTGCACCTGGCGCTGATGTCGAGCGAGAACCGCGCGGCCCATGCGCTGGGTCGTACCTATCCGGGCGGTCTGACGGCCTTTGTGCAGCAGATGAACGTCAAGGCCAAGCTGCTGGGCATGGTCGACACCAAGTATGTCGAGCCCACGGGCCTGTCCAGCCGCAACCAGTCCAGCGCGCGTGACCTGGCCGT
>JAMNYN010000532.1 GCA_023622805.1 Pseudomonadota bacterium
AGCCACCCCAAAATTTGAAAAAGCCCTGAGCGCAAGTTCAGGGCTTTTTTCATTTCCGGGCCTGGTTGAGCTGCCTGATGGCGGGGCTTGAGGCCCTGGCCTACATATATGAACGAATCTGCTCGTCCATACTCGGTCCATGAAAATGCCCACACGCCGCCTTTGCATGCCATGGCTGCCCTTGTTCGCGCTGAGCGGCTGCATGGCTGTCACTTCCGCCGAGCAGCAGCCTGCAGCGCTCGGCGTGGGGGCCCATCCGCAGCTTCCTGAACCCCGCCAGAACCTTCTGCTGCCTACAGTCCACATTGCTCCTGCGCTGGGCTGGCCTCAGGGGAGGATGCCCACGGCGGCCCAAGGGTTTGCTGTCACAGCCTTTGCTTCGGGTCTGGACCATCCGCGCTGGGTCTATGTGCTGCCCAATGGTGACGTGCTGGTCGCCGAAAGCAACAAGCCCGCGCCGTCGGGCACAAAGGACGCGGGCGCCGCAGGCCTGCGCGGCAAGGTCATGGGCATGGTAATGAAACGGGCGGGCGCCGGCACCGTCAGCGCCAACCGGATCACATTGCTGCGCGACGCCGATGGCGATGGCGTGGCTGAGACCCGAACTGTCTTCATGAGCAACCTGGTTTCGCCGTTCGGCATGGCGTTGGTGGGCAATCAGCTGTTCATCGCCAATGCCGACAGCATCGTCAAGGTGCCCTATGCAACCGGTCAGACCTCGATTGCGGCGACGCCGGTCAAGCTCACTGAACTGCCGGCGGGCATCAACCACCATTGGACCAAGAACATCATCGCCAGCGCCGACGGCCGCAAGCTGTATGCCACCGTGGGCTCCAACAGCAATATTGGCGAGAACGGCATGGCTGCTGAGGTGGGGCGTGCCGCGATCTGGGAGGTGGACCTGGTCAGTGGCACCAAGCGGCTGTTCGCCTCCGGCCTGCGCAATCCCAACGGCCTGGGCTGGGAGCCTCAGGCCAAGGCACTCTGGACCGTGGTGAACGAGCGCGACGAGCTCGGCAACGACCTGGTGCCTGACTACCTGACCTCGGTGAAAGACGGTGCTTTCTATGGCTGGCCCTGGAGCTATTGGGGTCGGCATGTGGACGCGCGCGTCAGGCCAGCCAATGCGGCGATGGTTGCCAAAGCCGTCGCCCCGGATTACGGCCTGGGCGCCCATGTCGCGCCGCTGGGCCTGGCGTTCTCGGATGCCCGCATGCCGGCGCCGTATGACAGCGGGGCCTTCATCGGCCAGCACGGGTCCTGGAACCGCAAGGAACTCGCGGGCTACAACGTTGTGTTCGTGCCTTTTGCCAGCGGCCATCCGTCCGGGCTGCCCGTGCCATTCCTCGATGGATTTCTCAGCGCCGATGGCGAAGCCTACGGCCGCCCGGTGGGCGTGGCGCTGGATGCCAAAGGTGCATTGCTGGTAGCCGATGACGTCGGCAATGTCATCTGGCGCGTGGCGCGCTCCCCATGATGTGTGGGCGCCATGGCGGCAAGCGCATGGATTGTTGCCCCAACGTTCGTTTTCATAAAAGCAGTGAAAAACCACGCTATAATCTAAATCTACGGTGGCTGTAGCTCAGTTGGTAGAGTCCAGGATTGTGATTCCTGTTGTCGTGGGTTCGAGCCCCATCAGCCACCCCAGAATATTTAGCGCCAGGCTTACCCCTGGCGCTATTTTTTTTCTCTGAAACGCTGGTTTGACCTAGCCTGGATATTGATCTGCCCCCGGAAGCTGGAAACAAGGGGGCGTGGATGGTTCCGCCGGATCAGCGTTCTCCCAGAGACTCCGAAAATGTCTTGGCTATCGGTTTGGTCAGGTAGTGCAAGACGGTTTTGCGTCCGGTGTTGATTTCCACGGTGGCCGTCATGCCTGGCTGGATCAGGATGGGTTCTCCGTTCTTGCCGAGCAGCTGGTGTTCGCTGGTCTTGATCTGCACGCGGTAATAGGGCTGCTCGTTGCCCTTATTGTCCTCGTTCAGGGTATCGGCGCTGATGTAGCTGACCGTGCCTCTAAGGCGCCCGTAGATGCCGTAGTCGTAGGCGTCCAGCTTGATCGCGGTCTGCAGGCCGGGTTTGATGAAGGCGATGTCGGCCGGTTTGACTTTCGCTTCTATGATCAAGTCATCGTCGGTGGGCACAATCTGCAGGATTTCCTCGCCAGGCTTGGCGACTCCGCCCAGGGTGGTCAGGCGCACGTTGCGAACGATGCCGTCGGTGGGCGCATGGATGTCGGTGGAGCCCAGTTGTTCCTTGCGTTGCGTGACGGTCTGCAGTACGCCGGCCAGGTCTTCCTGGGCTTTCACCAGATCCGTCTGGCTGTCCTGCAGGTACTTGTTGCGCCGGTTCGTGATCTGCGCCTGGATGTCCACGACCTGGCGCCGCAGCTTGAGTACTTCGGCGCGGCTCACATCGCCCGTTTCCAGCAGCGGCAAGTTCATCTCCAGCTCTTCCTTGATCAGCGCCAAGGCGTTCTCGAGCGCGCCGACTTCAGCCTGCACGGCCCCCTGGCGTTTGTTGAACAAGCTCATCTGGTTGTCGCGGAACTCCGGATATGCCTGCAGTTCCTTGGGAAATTTCGGCCTGCCGCCAAACACTTCGGCTTGCAGGCGCGCCACGGCCGCCGTCAGGCCTGCGGACTTCGCCGTGCTTTCCAGATAGCTCGCTTCGGCGCGTGTACGGTCAAAACGGGCGAGCAGCGCGCCTTTTTTCACGATACTGCCTTCGTGCACGCGCAGTTCAGCGAGCACGCCGCCGTCGGTGACCTGAATCACCTGGTTGCGCGAGCTGGCAATCACCTGGCCATTGGCGCGTGTGACCTGGTCCAGCTCTGCCCATGAGGCCCAGGCGATGACGCCGGTGAGGGCCGCCGTACAGCTCCAGATCAGCACCCGTCCGCGTTTCGTATTTTTTTGGGTTTCCACGGGGTCCAACTTCATGCGGTCGCTCCTTGCGCCATGGGCAGTGTGGCCGGTGCCGTCGGTGGCGACTTGCCGGAAAGCCTGGCCAGGACCACATCGCGGGGGCCGTCGAGCAGCACCCGGCCGGCCTGCAGCACGACCAGGCGGTCGAGCAGGGGCAGAAGGGCGTTCTTGTGCGTGGTGGCGACAATGGTCACGCCTTCGGCCGCGAGTTCGCTCAGCAGTTGCACGATGCGCGACTCGCTCTTCGCGTCCATGGCGCCCGTGGGCTCGTCCAGCAGCCAGATCCTGGGCTTGGCCAGCAGCAGGCGCGTCAAAGCGATCAACTGCCTTTGCCCGCCCGAGACTCCCCGGCCGCCTTCGGTAATCGCCAGCGCCAGTCCGCGCGGCTGGCCGAGTATGAGCTCGATCAGCCCCGTGCGTTTCGCGACTGCCAGGATGGCTTCCTCGCCCGGGTCGGCGAGCCCCAGCAGCAGGTTGTCGCGCAACGTGCCGCTGAACAAGCGCGCCTCTTGCGGCAGGTAGCCGATCATTTCGCGCACCACCGGTGGTGCCAACAAGGCCATGTCCATGTCGCCCAGGTAGGCCTTGCCTTCGGCCGGCAGGTACATGCCCGAGGCCAGTTTCAGCAAGGTGCTCTTGCCCGATCCAATGACGCCCACCAGGCCGACACGCTCGCCAGGTCGGATGGACAGCGCTTCCACGTCCAGCGCCACTTTCTGCGCACCGCCGTAGGTGAAGCGCACGCGCTCGAAACGCAGGCCGGGCTCGAGGCTGCGCGGCGTCAGCGAGAACGCTGCGTTGTCCGCCTCATTGGGCAGGCTGATGACTTGTTCCAGGCCGTCCAGCGAGGCGCGCGCATGCGCCCACTGCACCATCACGCCGGGCAGTTGCACGATGGGCATCAGGGCGCGGTTGCTTATGATGGTGCAGGCCATCAGCGCGCCCATGGTCATCTGGTTCTCGGCCACGAACCAGGCGCCCATGGAGATCAGCGCCACGTTGGTCAGCTGTTGGAAGGCGGCCGTGATGTTTTGCGACAGGGCCGCGTAGTCACGGATGTTTTGTTCCGCATGGCTGGTTTCGGCCACCAGTCCGGCCCAGCGCGACTGCATCATCCATTCGGCGCCACTGCCTTTGAGCGTTTCCACGCCATCGACGGCTTCGACCAGCAGACCGGCCTTGCGGTTGCTGGCGTTGAGGTTCTTACGCGTATGTCCCTGGATGGCGCGCTGGAACATCAGGCCGCACACCAGGGCCAGAGGCAGGGCCACCAGCGGCACGACTACCAGCGGCCCTCCGATGATGAAGATCATGACCAGGAAGACCAAGGCGAAAGGCACGTCCGTCAGCACGAACAGCGAGGTGGAGGTGAGCACGCCGCGCACCATCTCGAAACCTTTCACCTGTGCCGCCAAGGTACCCACCGAGGCCGGCCGCGCTTCCATGCGAATGCCCAGCATGCGCTGGAAGAACCACTCGGACAGTTGGTGGTCGACTTCATTGCAGGAGTGGTCGACGATGCGGCTGCGTACCTGCTTGAGGATGAACTCCAGGCCTATCGCCAGGGTCACGCCGACCCCCAGTACCCACAGGGTGCTGAAGCTCTGGTTGGGAATCACGCGGTCATACACCTGCATGGAGAACAGCGAGGCGGCCATGGTCAGCAGGGTGACCAGCGTGGTGGCCAGCACGGCGTCGAAAAACACGCCTTTCTTCAGCCACAGCGCGTCGCGTACCAGGCCCAGGGCGCTGGGTGGGGCCGCATCCTGGGGGCTGCGTTGGGGCAGGCCCAGGCAGACCACGTCGCTCAGGGAGGCCAGCTGCAAGGCCTGGCCATCGGCGCCTTCGCCGCGCCAGATGCCGTCGGCGCCGCGCGATTGCAGCAGACCCCAGCCCGTGCGGGGGCTGTAGACGGCAAACGGCAGTTCACCCGGCGTGGGCGCGCTCAGTACGCGCGCCGCGCCATCGAGTCCTGCGGCCTGCCAGAGCGATGTCAGCAGGGTGCCGGGCTCACCGTCTTCGGGCAGCTGTTCCAGTGTGCGCTGCAAGCTCGCCAGACGGGCTGCGGCCAGGTGCTGACCTGTCAAGCGGGCGGCCTTGTCGATGAGGGTCAGCAAGCCTTGCTTGATGGAGGT
>JAMNYN010000505.1 GCA_023622805.1 Pseudomonadota bacterium
GCCAGCAGCAGCGAAGCGCAGGAAGTATTGCCAATGCCCATTTCCCCCAGCAGCAGCGCGTTGCCCGGCAGTGCCTGCACCAGGGCCGCGCCGTGGCGCATGGCCGCGTCGCACTGCGCGGCGCTCATGGCCGGCGCACGCGAGCAGTCCTGCGTGCCGTAGGCCACCTTGCGATGCCACAGCCGGGGCTGGCCGGGAGCCTCGGCGCGCTCGGGAATGTCGCGCGCCACGCCGCAGTCCACGACATGCAGATCCAAGCCGTTCTGGCGCGACAGCACGCTCACCGCCGCGCCACCGGCGAGGAAGTTCTCCACCATTTGCCAGGTGACGTCCACGGGAAAGGCCGAGACGCCACGCGTCGCCGCCAGGCCGTGGTCGGCGGCAAACACCACCATTTGCGGCTGCACCAGCTGCGGCGCATCGCTGCCCAGAATGCAGGCCAGGCGGTGGGCCAGGCGCTCCAGCGTGCCCAGTGCGCCCACGGGCTTGGTCTTCTGATCGATCAGCGTTTGCACGCGGGCGCTGTGAGCGGAGTCGTAAAGGGATGGAATTTCAGGCAGAAAACTAGTCATCACAAAGCCGGCCAGCGAAGTCAACAAGAATGCGAGTATCGCCCGCCAGCCGCGCGCGCGTGCGCGCCATGCACGCCTGGCCCCTGGTCCTGGCAGGGAAAACCATGTTTCCGGGCGATGTCAGGTCACGGCGCCCAGCGCCACCAGCTTCGTGAGCGTATTGAAGTTGCGCGTCGTCGCGGACAGCTTGAGCTTGCGCTCGATGAAATTGTTGTTGGCCTTCAGGTCGCTGTACTTCGTGGCGCACAGCACATAGGCCATGTCACCGACCACCTTCACCTGATCTGGCGCATGGTCCAGTCCATCGAAAGCCTGCAGCAGTTCTGCCTCGGGCCGGGACGCGAGCAGCGTGAAATACAGCCGCCCGGCATCGGCCCCCAGGAACGGGTTGTTCGCCAACACATCCTGGAAATACGCGGGGGACCGGACCAGGACTTTGATGTCGCCGCCAAACCGCTGCGCGATGACGGCGTGCACCAGGTCCTCAAGGGCGGATGGTTCCAGGGGCGTAGCCGCAAGGACGTTGCCGCTCTGGATGTAGGTCCTCACATTGCACAGGCCGGCATCTTGTAGCGCGGCGCGCAGCGGTGCCATGAGCAGCTTGTTTTTGCCCGTCGGCATGACGCCGCGCAGCAGGATGATGTGTGTCTTCATGGTTCGCTGTGAATATGCTGGATCGCCCCCGGCCAAGCATAGACGGCATCACAGCGTACGCATGCGTTGAAACCATGAAAAAAGGCCCCGAAGGGCCTCGATGCATCAGTCGGCAATGCCATTACGGCCTCACCGGCACCTGTTCGGTGTATTCACGCAGCACGCCGCCTTCCTTGACGCTGCCGCTGACCGGCGCCGTGCGCACGCGTTCGACGCAGGAGCGGCGGTCTTCGGGATCGCGGAACACCTCGCAGCGTGCCAGCGCATTGCGCTGGTACTGGTCCATGCCTTCGCCCCGGTGCATGCGGCCGGAGCGTTCCTCGGCACGCGCCGCCGCGGCCTCACGCTCCTCGGGCGTGGCGTACTTGCCGTGGTGGCCTTGCTTGCCGTACTGCCCTTCCTTGTGCGGCCGGTGGTGGCGCTGCATGTGATGGGGCTTTTTGCCTTCGTGCGGCTGGGCCTGTGGCGCCGCCGCCTGAGCGGCCGGGGCCGCAGCCGGGGCCGGGGTTTGTGCGTTGACAACGCCCATGGCGCACACGGCAGCAGCGCACAGGCTCAATCTGAGGGAGTGGGACCAGGTAGATGGCATGACAGCGTTCTCCAGAGTCAATGGGACATAAAGCGGTGAAGAACAGCTCCACCGCTACATCTCACAGCTTGCGACAGTTCCACCAGGGAACTTATCGGCCCATCCCGCCTGCCACTGCAGGAGACCGCCTACAGACCGGCGGCCTCCCTGCCCTGCGCGTCGTTGGCAAACCAGCCGTCGACGCCCGCGGCCAGTCGATCGAAAACGCTGTCCAGCGTGGGGACGCTCACGCCCAGCAAGGCCTTTATCACCGCGGCGTTCTCCAGCATGCCGTGCCAGTAGCTGGCCAGGATGCGGCCGTCGGCGCTTTGCCAGACCATGCCCGGCACGCGCTCGTGCGCGAGCATGCCTGCGGCCAGCATGTCGCCCCGCAGCTGCGTGCGGCCATGGTGGATTTCATAGACCTGCATGGGCAGGCCGGTCAGTGCCTGCCAGGGCGCGTCCAGCGCACCCATGGTGACCTGGGCGCGGCGCAAGCGCTTCTCGACTTCGAAGACGGTGACCAGCGGCAGCAGGCCCAGGCCGGCTTCGTTGCCATCGACGCCATGCAGGTCGATCAAGGCCTCGCCCAGCATTTGCAGGCCGCCGCAAATGCCCCACAGCCGCCCGCCCTGGGCCACATGCGCGGCAACGGCCGCGTCCAGCCCCTGGCTGCGCAGCCAGCGCAGGTCGCTGGCCGTGGCCTTGGTGCCGGGCAGGATCACCCAGTCCACCCCATGCAGCTGCGCCGGCGTGCGCGCCCAGACCAGGCGCACGCCGGGCACGTTTAGCAGCGGCTGGAACTCATCGAGGTTGCTGGCACGCGGATAGGCGACCACGGCCACCGTGGTCTGCACCAGCGTGGATACGCCCGACGCACCGACACCCGACGCAGCGGCGCCCGACGCACCGGCGCCCGACGCAGCGGCGCCCGAAACGTCGGCGTCGAAGGCTCCGTCCTCCTCGGGCAGGCCGTGGCGCAGCTGCATGGGAATGGTGGCCACCACGGGCACACCGGTCTTCTCCAGCAGCATCTGGGGAGCGGGGGCCAGCAGGCGCGCATCGCCGCGGAACTTGTTGAGCACGAAGCCCCGGATCAGCGCCCGCTCCTCGGGCGGCAGCAGCGCCCAGGTGCCGTAGAGATGGGCAAAGGCGCCGCCACGGTCGATGTCGCTGACCAGCAGGCAATGCGCCTGCACATGGCGGGCGACGCGCATGTTGACGACATCGCTGGCGTGCAGATTGATTTCGGCCGGCGAGCCCGCGCCTTCGATCACGACCACGTCGTTCTCGCAGCGCAAGGCATCGAGCGCAGCGGTGATATGCGGCCAGACCTGGGCACTGCGCTCGCGCCAGGGCAGCTGCGTGAGCTGCTGGTCCACCTGGCCCAGCAGCACCACCTGACTGCGCGTGTCGGCTTCGGGCTTGAGCAGCAGCGGATTCATGCGCACATCGGGCTCGCAGCCCGCGGCCAGCGCCTGCAGGTATTGCGCCGTGCCCATCTCGCCCCAGGCGCCGTCGGCGGCAGGCACCACGCGCGCGTGGTTGCTCATGTTCTGGGCCTTGAAAGGAGCGACCTTGAAGCCCTGGTTGCGGTACCAGCGGCACAGGGCCGTGGTGACCCAGCTTTTGCCCGCGCCGCTGCTGGTGCCCAGCACCATGACGCACAGCGCCGGGCGCTGCCCGGGCTGGGGCAAGGGAAGATTCGTCGTATTCATGGAGCCCATTCGATGTTCTGTGCAGCGCGCCAGGCCAGGGCCAGCGCCTGCTGTGATGCCGGAGGCAAGACCCCCAGCCGTACGGCGCCGGCCAGGCCGAAGCTGGCCGCCTCGCGCAATTTGATGCCGTGCTGACGGCGCAGCCAGGCCAGGCGCTGGGGCAGCTGGCCCTGCAGCGCCGCGGGCCAGTGCGCCACGAAATAATTAGCCAGACTGCCGGGCGCGACCTGCCAGCCCAGCGCCGCGCACAGCGCCAGTTGCGCCGTCTTCCACTGCGCGAGCTGGCCGCGGCTGTTGTCCAGCCACTGCTGCACCGCTGGCGTGGTCCAGGCTTCGAGCATGGCCACGCCGTGCGCGCCCACCACCCACGAAGGCGCGAGGGCCTGCAGCGCGGCCACGTCTGCCTCCGCGGCTTCTGGCGCGATCGCATAGGCAGCGCGCACGCCCGTCATGCCCAGCGCCTTGTTGGGCGTCCAGACCTGCCAGACGCCGGCAGGCATGGGACTATGCTCGTCCGCCAGGCGCAGCGGCTGGTAGGCGCAGTCCAGCACGCGCAGGCCGTCCGGCGCCGCCCCCCGCCACTGCGCCAGGGCCGGATCGGCCTGGCCCAGCGGGCTGGAAGGCTCGCAAGCCCAATGCAAGGCTGGAGCACCACTGCCCTGCTCCAGGCCCCAGACGCTGGCCGCCTGGGCGTAGTCGCCGTAGCTGTGCCTGGGCAACACCACCTGGCGCAGGCCCTGGCGCGCGGCATGGGCGCTGATGCGGTAGATGAATTCGCTGGCACTGCCGGCGAGCACGATGCGCGCCGCCGCCACGCCGTGGAACTGGCCCAGCCGCTGGCGCAGCGCCGTATAGGCCGGGTCGGGGTATTGGGCCGCATGCGCGGCCTGCAAGGCCGCCAGCGCCAGCGGACAGGGGCCGCAGGCATTGCGGTTGGTGGAGAAATCGTGCGCTGGCACGCCCAGCGCATCGGTGCCGCCGTGCACCACCGGTACGGCATCACGCATGGGTGCCCACCGCGGCCAGAAAGCCCGCGCCAAACAGCACCCACAGCGCCAGACTGCCCAGCACGCGCACCGCCTGGCGCGTCAGCGCCAGCGCCTGCGCCACATGCCTGGCCTGCGGCACCTGGCCTTCGGCGTTGAGCACATAGACCTGGGGCTTGCCCAGGCGCACATCCAGGGCCAGGGCCAGAGCCCCCATGGGCCAGCCGCCATTGGGCGACGGCGTGCGCCGGCTTTCGCGCCGCAGCTGCCCCATGGGCAGGCCGCCGGCGCACAGCGCCAGCAACAGCGCCGTGATCCGCGCCGGAATCCAGGACAGCACATCGTCGGCCCGCGCCGCCCACTTGCCGCCCCATTGCCAGTAGCGGCTCTGGTGCCAGCCGGGGTAGCCCCACATGGCATCGGCGGTATTGGCGAAACGGTACAGCGCCGCGCCGGGCAAGCCCAGCAGCGCAAACCAGAACAGCGGCGCCACCACCGAATCGTTGAGATTCTCGGCCAGGGTCTCGAGCGCGCTTTCGCGCACTTCG
>JAMNYN010000243.1 GCA_023622805.1 Pseudomonadota bacterium
CTGGTGGCCGTGGCCCGCGCCTGCAAGGCCGTGGGCCAGGGCGCGGTGCAGCTGCACGGCGGCATGGGCATGACCGAAGAGCTGGCCGTAGGCCACTACTTTCGCCGCGCGACGCTGATAGAGACGCAGTTCGGGCCCGTGTCCTGGCATCTGCGGCGGGTGGCGAGGCTGGAAGCGGCGCAGGCTTAAGGCTCAGTTCAGCAGCGCCACCTGCGTTTCGCGCTCACCCTCGTAGGGGTTGCGGCCGTGCCAGACCTGCAGGTTGTCGACCAGCATCACGTCACCCGTGTGCCAGCGCCAGTGGACGGTGCGGGCCGCGCAGGCCGCGTCGATCTGCTGCAGCTCCTGGGCCGACAGCGGCTCGCCATTGCCCAGCGTGGCGCCCGTGGGGTATTTCTGCGTGGCGCGGATCTGGCGTGAGAGCTCGTCGCTTTGCGACTGCGGCCGCACGTGGATGACCGAGCGGAACATGGGCCGGCCCGTCACCGGGTGCGGCACGAAGGGGTCCAGCGGCGTCAGCAGCGTCAGGCTGCCGTTGTCGTTCCAGATCGGCTCCAGGCCTTTTTGTGCGCACATGCGTTCCACCTCCTGCGGGTCGTCGGTGAAGAAGGAGTGGTTCCAGCCGCGCAAGTCCATGTGGGCGTAAGTGGCCTGCAGTGCGTCGCTGCGCGGCCCGTAGTTGGTGGCCATGCGCGTCTTGTGCCGCTGCAGTTTGGCGACGATGGCCGGCGGCAGTGCGTCGATCAGGCCGCGCATGTCGCCGATGGTGGTTTCGCCGCCGCGCGCGGCCAGTTGGCGCGCGAAGAAAGCCAGGCGCCGGGGGTAGTCGCGCATATAGGCCATCTCGGAATGCAGGGTCAGCTGCACGCTGGGCGCCAGGCGCGTGGCTTCCATGACCTGGCCCTTGATGGCCGAGCGCGGCGCCCGCCCGCCTGCGTAGTCGCCCGAGAACGCGGGAAATTCGCTGGTCAGCGTGGCGAAGTCATCGGTGTCGGCCACGGGAAAGCCGCGCAGCACCACGGCGCCATGGGCCACGATCAAGTCGTCGATGACGGGGCGCACCTGGGCGAACCAGGCGCGAAACCCGTCGCGGGTCTGCAGGCCGGCGTCGGCGCATTCAATGAACAGCGGGGCCTGGCCGGCCTCCAGTTCGTGACAGCGCACACGGGCGTCCAGGCCCAGGGCCTTGGCATTCAACGGGAGTGCCGGGCCGGTGAGTGCGCGGCTGGTATAGGCCACGGCGGGCTGGCTCATGAGGGTGTCCATGGGGTTTCCTTGTTGCATTTGGCGTCCCCCACCGTTGCCCAGGCAACGGCGATGCGGGGATCTGGAGGGAATAGAGGCCGCCGGTTGTCCGGCTGGGCCTAGCGGCGGTAACCGGGGTCCAGGCGATCGAGTTCGCGGCGCACGGCGGCCCATTCGCGCTCACCGCGTATGGGCGTGCGCGCGAATGCGGCGCGTGTGGCCTGCACGGCGGCGGCGTCGAACTCGATCAGCTGTGCCATGCCCGCGGCCATGGCGTCCACCTGCACCTTGCAGGCGGATTCCAGCCAGTAGATGTTGAAAAAGGCTTCGGCCACCGTGCGGCCGCAGACCAACAGGCCGTGGTTGCGCAAGATGACGGCGTTGTACTGGCCCAGGTCGGCCACCAGGCTTTGCTGCTGCCCGATCTCGACTTCGGGGCCCTGGAAGTCGTGGTAGCCGATGCGGCCATGAAACAGCGCCGACTGCTGCGAAATGGGCCGCAAGCCGCCGGCCATGGCCGAGACCGCCGTGCTGGCGCGCGTGTGGGTGTGCAGCACGCACATCGCGTCGTGGCGGGCCGCGTGCACCGCGGTGTGAATGACGTAGGCCGCGGGATTGAGGCCAAAGCCGTCATCGGGCCGGTAAAGCACTTCGCCGTCGAGCCGGATCTTGTACAGGCTGGAGGCGTTGACTTCCTGGTACAGCAGGCCGTAGGGGTTGAGCAGGATCTGATCGACCGTGCCGGGCACGCGGGCCGTGATGTGGTTGTAGATCAGGTCGGTCATGCCGTAGTGGTGCAGGGCGCGGTACAGGGCCGCAAGTTCCTGGCGCACGGCCCACTCGGCATCCGGGATGTTGGCATGGGGCGAACGGCTGTCCTGCAGCCCGGCGGGCGGGGTCAAGTCGGGCATGGGGCTCACTCCATCGCCAGGCCGAGTTCGCGCACATTGCGCTTGTCGGCCGCATATTGCGTGAACGCATACTGCCGATAGGCCTTGCTGTCTTCAAAGCGGTTGGGCATGGACTCGTTGTCCAGCGCCCTGGCGTAAGCCGGATCCTGCGCGGCTTTTCTGAGCGTCTCTTCCAGCCTGGCCAGCACCGGCGCCGGCAGGTTTCGGGGCCCGGCAATGCCCACGGTGGAGCGCACCACGATGTCGTAGCCCGATTCCTTGAAAGTGGGCACTTGCGACCACTTGGGCAGGCGCTGGTCTTCGGCCACGGCCAGCAGGCGCAGTTTGCCGCCGTTGGCCATGGCGCCCCAGCCCGCTTCCAGCATCACGTCCACGTGGCCGCCCAGCAAGGCCGTCACCGCGTCGGCCCCGCCCTTGAACGGCACGTAGTTCAGCTGCACGCCCGCCTGCTTTTGCAGCTGGTGCGTGGCGATGTGGCCCAGCGTGCCGTTGCCCACGGCCGCGACATTGACCTTGCCGGGGTTGGCGCCGGCATAGGCGATCACATCCGCCAAGGACTTGAAGCGCGACTCGGTGGGCACCGACATGGCGTAGACATAGCTGGTCAGGCCCGCCACGTACGAGAAGTCGTTCAAGGCGTCGTAGCCCACTTTTTGCAAATGCGGCAGGCGGAACACGGCCGGGGTGATAAGCGCCAGCGTGTAGCCGTCGGCCGCGGCATTGCGCGCCATCTGCGCGGGCGCCAGCGTGCCGCCGGCACCAGGCTGGTTCACCACCAGCACCGGCTGGCCCAGGGCCTTTCCGACCGCCACGGCCATGGCGCGCATCTGTGTGTCGGTGGGGCCCCCGGCCGAAAACGGAACCACCAGCGTGATGGGTTTGCTGGGCCAGGGCTCCGTGGCGAAGCCGGGCATGGCGGCGCCGAAAGCCAGTAGACTGCCAGCCAGCAACAGCGTGCGGCGGCGAAACGGGGGGGCGTAGGTCATGTGTGTCTCCTGATGTGGGGCCGCTGAGCGCTGGGCCTGCACCGACTCTAGGCATCTTGGCCTGGCGCGGAAATTCCAGCACCCGGTGTTTGCGATTCCAGTTTGGAATCACCCGCCACTCCAGCCCCGACCCATGCGCATCGACGACTTGCAAGTCCTGATCTCCCTGAGCCAGCACGTGAGCCTGCACGGCGCAGCCAACGCCCTGGGCGTCACGCAATCGGCCTTGTCCAAGGCGCTGGCCCGGCTGGAAGCCGCCGCCGGCGCGCCTTTGTTCGCGCGCAGCAGCCAAGGCATCGCGATCACGGCCATGGGACAGACGGTGCTTAAGCACGCGCGCCGCATCACGCAGGCGGTGGACGATCTGGGCACGGAACTGGGCGACGAGCGCAGCGCCAAGGCGGGCCTGATTCGCCTGGCTTCACTGCCGCACCTGGTGCCTTCGCTGATCACGCCGCTGCTGGCCGACTTTCATGTGCACCGGCCCATGGCGCGCTTTCACATCCACCCCCTGCTGAGCCCGCAGTTGCTGATCGAGCTGGACAATGGACAGGTCGATCTGGTGATCGCCGCCAAGCCGCAGGCGGATTACCCCGGCCTGAGTCATGCGAGCCTGGGCCTGCTCGATGTCTGCATGGTGGCCCGCAGCGGGCACCCGCGCCTGGCGCGCTTTCTGACCCTGGCCGATCTGACCCAGGAGCGCTGGGTGCTGCCCGACCGCAGCATGTATCTGCGCCAATGGTTCGAGCAGCAGTTTCTGCAGGCCGGCCTGCCCCTGCCGCCGGTGGCGATCGAGAGCAGCCAGTCCCAGTTGGCCTTCGCGCCGCTGTTGCGCCAGTCCGACCTGCTGGGCCTGCTGCCCAGCCGCATCCTGCAGCAACCCGAAGGCCAGGGCCTGGTGACCTTGCCCGGTGCCGGCATGCAGGTGCAGTACGACTTGCACCTGTTCTGGCGCACCCAGGGCATTCTGAGCCCGGTGGCGCTGGAGTTTCGCAATGCGCTGCTGGCGCGCGACACCACGGCCAGGCTGTAGCGGCCGCTAGTTCGGCAGCAACACCACGCGCCCCACGGCCTCGCCGCCCTGCATGGCCGCCAGGGCCTGGCGGTAATCGGCCAGAGGCCATTCGCTGTCTATGGCCGGGCACAGGTCGCCGCGCGCGTGCAAGGCCATCACGCCGCGCAGATTGGCCGCGGCTTTGGACGGAGAGCGCTGGGCGAACTGGCGGATATCGACGCCCACCAGGGCCGCGCCCTTGAGCAGCGGCAGGTTGGCCGGCAGGGCGGCGATGGCGCCGCCGGCGAAGCCCAGCACCAGATGGCGCCCGCCCCAGCCCAGGCAGCGGAACGCGGCTTCGGTGAACGGGCCGCCGACCGGGTCGACGACGACGTCCACGCCCAGGGGCTGGGTCATGGCCTTGAGCGCGCCGCGCCAGTCGTCGGCCGAAGTGTCTATGGCCGCGTCGGCGCCGGCCGCCAGGGCCAGGGCGCGCTTGGCCGGCGACGAGGCCCCGGCGATCACGCGGGCGCCGAAAGCGCGCGCCAGCTGCACGGCGGCCAGGCCCACGCTGCCCGCCGCACCGAGCACGAACACGGTTTCGCCCGGCAGCAGCGCGCCGCGGTCGACCAGCGCATGCCACATGGTGGCGTAGGGCACGGCCAGGGCCGCGGCTTGGGCGAAGGGCGCCGTGCCTTCCAGGCGTTGCACCGTGGCCGCGGGCACGCAGACCGCCTCGGCCCAGGCGCCGCTGCGTGCACTGGAGCCGCAGACGCGCTGACCGAGCTGCCAGTCGCCTGCGAGGCCTTCGCCCACGGCTTCGACCGTGCCGGCGAATTCACTGCCGGGGATGAAGGGCACGGGCGGCTTCATCTGGTAGCGGCCCTGGGCCAGCAGCAGGTCGGCGTG
>JAMNYN010000347.1 GCA_023622805.1 Pseudomonadota bacterium
GCAGGTGGCTCACCGTGGCCAGCGTCGCGTCATGCGCTTCGGGCGACATGCTGTGCACCTGGCAGCCCAGGGCCTGCCAGACTTCGCGGGCCTGCTGCAACTGCACCGTGAGCGTGCGCTCGGTGGGCGTGAGTACCACCTGGCTGCCCACATACAGGTCGGCATCGGCGTGCTCGACGCCCGCCACTTCCTTGCCGGTGATGGGGTGGGCCGGCACGAAGGAGCCGATCTGGTCGCGCAGCGCCGAGCGCGCGGCCTGCACCACGTCGGTCTTGGTCGAGCCCACATCCATGATCAGCATGCGCGGCGTGACCAGGTGCTTGATGGACTTGAGCGTGGCTTCGGTCGCGGCCACGGGCACGGCCAGCAGCACGATGTCGGCGCCCGCGGCGGCCAGCAGCGCCGACGGTGCTTCGACATCGATCACGCCCAGTTGGCGCGCACGTTCGGTGGTGGAGGGCGACTTGCTGTAGCCCACCACGCGCTTGACCAGGCCGGCCTTCTTCAGGGCCAGCGCAAACGATCCACCCATCAGGCCGCAGCCTATGAGTCCCAATTGTTCAAACATCCACGGACTCCGGCGTCAGGCAGTGATGGGGTAGGCGCCCAGCATCTTGTAGAAGGCGCACAGACCTTGCAGTTCCTGCAAGGCCTTGGCCACATGGGGCTCCGAAGGGTGGCCTTCGAGGTCGATGTAGAAGTAGTACTCCCACTGGCCGGTGCGTGCCGGGCGCGACTCGAAACGCGTCATCGACACGCCATGGGTCTTGAGCGGCATCAGCAGGTCGTGCACGGCGCCGGGGCGGTTGGGCACGGAAATGATCAGGCTGGTGCAGTCCTTGCCCGTGGCGGCAGGCATGGCCAGGGTCTGCGGCAGGCAGATGATGGCAAAGCGCGTGCGGTTGTAGGCCTCGTCCTGGATGGCGTGGGCCACGATGTGCAGGCCGAATTGCTGGGCCGCGCGGTCGCTGGCCAGGGCGGCCCAGCCGGGGTTGAGCGAGGCCAGGCGCGCGCCTTCGGCATTGCTGTCCACGGGGCGGCGTTCGGCGTGGGGCAGGTGCTTGGTCAGCCAGGCCTGGCACTGGGCCAGGGCCTGCGGGTGGGCCACCACGACGTCGATGTTTTCCGCCGAATTGCTCAGGCGCAGCAGGTGGTGGCGGATCAGCAGGCTGACTTCGCCGACCACATGGCAGGGCGTGTGCAGGAACATGTCCAGCGAGCGCGTGACCACGCCTTCGGTCGAGTTTTCCACGCCCACCACGCCGTACTGGGCGCTGCCCGCGGCCGTGGCATGGAAGACTTCGTCGAAGTTGGCGCAGTACATCAGGTCGGCCGCGCCGCCGAAGTAGTCGACGGCAGCCTGTTCGCAGAAGGTGCCCGCCGGGCCCAGCACGGCCACGCGCTGGGGCGATTCCAGCGCCAGGCAGGCCGACATGATTTCGCGCCAGATGGCCGAGACATGGTTGTTGCGCAGCGGGCCGGGGTTGGCCGCTTCGATCTTCTGTATCACCTGGGCCACGCGGTCAGGCCGGAAAAAAGGCGTGCCTTCGCGCTTCTTGACTTCACCGACCTGTTCGGCGACATGCGCGCGCTGATTGACCAGCGACAGCAGCTGTTGGTCGATGCTGTCGATCTGCTGGCGCAAATCCGCGAGATCGGGCGAGGCTTGGGGCGTGTTCATGGCGGTGGGTCTCTCAGGCGTTTTGTTGTTCGAAGGCGTGCAGGTAGTCAACCAGGGCTTGGACGCCGGCCAGGGGCATGGCGTTGTAGATGCTGGCGCGCATGCCGCCCACCGACTTGTGGCCCTTGAGCTGCAGCAGGCCGCGCTCTTTCGCGCCGGCCAGGAAAGCGTCGTTGAGCGACTCGTCGCGCAGGAAGAACGGCACGTTCATGCGCGAGCGCGCATTCGGCGCGACCTTGTTCAGATACAGCTGCGACTGGTCGATGCTGGAGTACAGCAGTTCGGCCTTGGCGATGTTGCGCGCTTCCATCGCGGCCACGCCGGTCAGATCACCTTCACGCTGGCGCTTGAGCCACTGGAAAGTCAGGCCGGCGATGTAGATGCCCCAGGTCGGCGGCGTGTTGTACATCGACTGGTTGTCGGCCACGGTCTTGTAGTTGAACGCGCTGGGGCAAGCGGGCAGGGCATGGCCCATCAGGTCTTCGCGCACGATGACGATGGTCAGGCCGGCCGGGCCGATGTTCTTTTGCGCGCCGCCAAAGGCCAGGCCCACGCGGCTCCAGTCGACCGGGCGCGAAGCCACGTGCGACGAGAAATCGATCACCAGCGGCGCATCGCTGCCCAGCGCCTTGAGGTCGGGCAGCTCGTGGAATTCGACGCCGTGGATGGTTTCGTTGCTGCAGATGTGCACATAGCTCGCGCCGCGGCTCAGGTCCCAGCTGGCGGCGGGCGGGATGGCGGTGAAGTTGCTGTCTTCGCTGCTGGCCGCGACATGTGCCTGCGCCGCGTACTTGCCGGCTTCCTTGACCGATTTCTGGCTCCAGCTGCCGGTCAGCACGAAGTCCACCGTGGCGGCGTGCGACAGGTTCAGCGGCACGATGGCGTTCTCGGCCAGGCCGCCGCCCTGCATGAACAGGATCTTGAAGTTCGCGGGTACGGCCAGCAGTTCGCGCAGGTCGGCTTCGGCCTGCTCGTAGATGGAGATGAATTCCTTGCCGCGGTGGCTCATTTCCATCACCCCCATGCCGCTGCCATGCCAGTCCAGCATTTCGGCAGCAGCTTGCTCCAGAACTTCGGCAGGAATGGCCGCGGGGCCGGCGGAAAAGTTGTAGGGGCGATTCATGATGGCAACAGGAATGAAAAGAGGTTCTGGCACTGGGAGCGTGGGCGCCCGGAGCTTTTGGGAGGGGGAAACAAGCACGCCGGCTAGGCCGGCGTGCTGGGAGTGGCCGGAATCAGACCTGGGGGGTTGCGTCGTCGCTGCCGTCGACCGCTGGGCTGTCTTCGGCTGGGACGTCTTCCGGTTCCGCTGGGGCATCGTTTTCGGCGATGCGCTGCAGGCCGCTGAGCTGGGTGCCTTCGTCCAGGGCGATCAAGGTCACGCCCTGGGTGGCGCGGCCGAGTTCACGGATCTCCGAGACGCGGGTGCGAACCAGAACGCCCTTGTCGGTGATCAGCATGATTTCGTCATCCGCGCGTACCAGCGTGGCGGCGACCACCTTGCCGTTGCGCTCGGACTGCTGGATGGCAATCATGCCCTTGGTGCCGCGACCATGGCGCGTGTACTCGGAAATGCTGGTGCGCTTGCCGTAGCCGTTCTGGGTGGCGGTGAGCACGCTTTGCGGGTTGCTGTCCGAATCTTCGGCGACCAGCATGGCGATCACGCCCTGGCCTTCTTCCAGCATCATGCCGCGCACGCCGCGTGCCTGGCGACCCAGGGGGCGCACGTCGTTTTCGTCAAAGCGCACGGCCTTGCCGCCATCGCTGAACAGCATCACGTCGTGGGCGCCGTCGGTCAGCGCGGCGCCGATCAGGAAGTCGCCGTCGTCGAGGTTGACGGCAATGATGCCGGCCTTGCGCGGGTTGCTGAACTCGTTGAGTGCCGTCTTCTTGACGGTACCCATGCTCGTGGCCATGAAGACATAGCGGTCTTCAGGGAAGGTGCGCATTTCGCCGGTGAGCGCCAGCACCACGTTGATCTTCTCGCCTTCCTGCAGCGGGAACATGTTGACGATGGGGCGGCCGCGCGAACCACGCGAGCCCGCGGGCACTTCCCAGACCTTGAGCCAGTACAGGCGGCCGCGGTTGGAGAAGCACAGCAGGTAATCGTGCGTGTTGGCGATGAACAGCTGGTCGATCCAGTCGTCTTCCTTGGTGGCCGTGGCCTGCTTGCCGCGGCCGCCGCGCTTCTGGGCGCGGTATTCGGACAGGGGCTGGCTCTTGATGTAGCCGGTGTGGCTCAGCGTGACCACCATGTCGGTGGGCGTGATCAGGTCTTCGGTGGAAAGATCCTGGGCGCTGTACTCCACGGTGCTGCGGCGTGCGCCGATCTTGCTCTGGCCGAATTCGCCCTTGAGGGCCGTCAGCTCTTCGCCAATGATCACGGACACGCGGGCGGGCTTGGCCAGGATGTCGAGCAGATCCTCGATCACCGACATCACGTCCTTGTACTCGGCCACGATCTTGTCCTGCTCCAGCCCGGTCAGGCGTTGCAGGCGCATTTGCAGGATTTCCTGGGACTGGGTCTCGGACAGGCGGTACAGACCGTCCTGGCCCATGCCGAATTCCACTTCCAGGCCTTCGGGCCGGTAGTCGTCGGCACTCACCAGGCCGCCGTCGGCACGCGTGCGGGTGAGCATTTCGCGCACCAGCTTGCTGTCCCAGGCGCGCGTCATCAGCTCGGCCTTGGCCACGGGGGGCGTGGGCGCGTTGCGGATGATGGCGATGAATTCGTCGATGTTGGCCAGCGCCACGGCCAGGCCTTCGAGCACATGGCCGCGGTCGCGGGCCTTGCGCAGCTCGAACACCGTGCGGCGCGTGATCACTTCACGGCGGTGCTGCAGGAAGACGGCAATCAGTTCCTTCAGATTGCACAGGCGGGGCTGACCGTCGATCAGCGCCACCATGTTCATGCCGAAGGTGTCCTGCAGCTGGGTCTGCTTGTACAGGTTGTTGAGCACCACTTCAGGCACTTCGCCGCGCTTGAGTTCGATCACCAGGCGCATGCCGGACTTGTCCGATTCGTCCTGGATGTGGCTGATGCCTTCGATCTTCTTCTCGTGCACCAGCTCGGCCATGCGCTCCTGCAGCGTCTTCTTGTTGACCTGGTAGGGCAGCTCGTCAACGATGATCGCCTGGCGCTGGCCGCGGTCGATGTCCTCGAAGTGGCACTTGGCGCGCATCACCACGCGGCCACGGCCGGTGCGGTAACCGTCCTTGACGCCGTTGATGCCGTAGATGATGCCGGCCGTGGGGAAGTCGGGCGCGGGCACGATTTCCATCAGCTCGTCGATCGTCGCCTCGGGGTTCTGCAGCATGTGCAGGCAGGCGTCGACCACTTCGTTGAGGTTGTGCGGCGGAATAT
>JAMNYN010000200.1 GCA_023622805.1 Pseudomonadota bacterium
GTGGCAATGCGCGGCCTGGCGGCCCGCTTCGAGCGGCGCAAGCCTGAAGCCCAGCCATGCCTGGAGGAGAGCAAATGATGAGAAGTTTTTATCTGAGCCTGGTGTTGCCGGCGCTGCTGGCCGGATGCGCGGCCGTGGGCCCCGACTATGCGCCGCCTGCGCTGTCTTCGTCGCAGTTGCCCGCCAGCTTCGGCACGCCGCCCGCGGGTCTGGGCTCGGGGGCGGTCGAGGTGGCGTGGTGGCGCAGCTTTGACGATCCCGCGTTGACCGCCTTGATTGCGCGGGCACTGGCGGCGAACCATGATGTGGGTATCGCTGGCGCACGGCTCGAAGCTGCCAAGGCCTTGCTGGGCGAGAGCCGTCAGGACTTCTTGCCGCGCGGTGGCGCTGCGCTGGGCTATGAAAACCGTCGCCAGAGCGAAGCCCAGACGCCGCCCGGCCAGCCGCGGCAGATGAGCAGCTATCGCGGAGCGGTCGATGCTTCCTGGGAAATCGATCTTTTTGGCCGCGTGCGGCGATCGGTGGAGGCGGCGCAGGCCCAGGCGGGCTCGCGCGAAGCGCTGCTGCGCGGGGTGCAGGCGGGTGTCGCGGCCGCCGTGGCCGCCACCTGGTTCGAGCTGCGCGGTGTCGAGGTCGAAATCGTGGTCGCCGACGAGATCCGCCAAAGCCAGCGGGAAAGCCTGGGCCTGGTCGAACGCCTGGTGAGCGCCGGCTCCGCCAGCGAATTCGACCGGCTGCGCGCCGAGGCCTTGTTGCGCCATGTCGAAGTGGCGCTGCCCGAACTGGAGCGCCGGCGTGCGGCCTCCCGCAACGCACTGGCCATTCTCCTGGGCGAAGCCCCGCAGACGTTCACGCTACCGGTTGCCGGGCCGGCGCGGGATGCGCTGGCCGTGCGAGAGATTGCCGTGGGCGATCCCGCGGCACTTCTTGCTCGGCGCGCCGATGTCGCTGCGGCCGAGCGGGCGCTGGCTGCGGCGACCGCCAGGATAGGGGTGGAGACGGCCGGCCTTTACCCCGAAATCCAGGTGCTGGGATCGATCGGCGTCGTGGCCGGAGATCTCGATGCAATGCATGGCTCGGGCGCGCTGTCCGGCTTCTTCGCTCCGGTCATTCGCTGGTCTTTTCTCGATGGCGGGCGCGTGCGCGCACGCATCGCTGCCAGCGAGGCGCGCAGCAAGGAGGCCTTGATCGCCTACGATCAGACCGTGTTGCGCGCACTGCAGGAAACTGATGATGCGTTCCATGCCCATGGCGCCGCGGGCCGCACGCTGGAGCTGCGCCTGCTGGAGGCGACGGCCCAGCGCGAGGCGGCGCGTCTGGCCCGGCTGCGTTTTTCGCAAGGGGAGGGCGTTTACCTGGAGGTGCTCGACGCCGAGCGCGCCGACTTTGCCAGCCGGCGTGCGCTGGCCGTCGCGCGCACCCAGCAGCGGCTGGCCGTCGTCAGCATCTACAAGGCGCTGGGCGGCGGCTGGGAAGTGTGTGCTCAGGCGGAGCAGACTTGCGGCGGCGCCGCCGGCAGGGGCCAGGTGGATGCCGCAAAACAAACCGCCCTCAGGCCTTGACCTTCTCATTGTGTGAAGCTTTAAGCTCGACTTCAATACCAACATACAAGGAGTAGTTCAATGGCTTCCGTTGTCCTCCAGCCAGGCGTCCATCCATCCAATTCCTCGGGAACACGGCTGAGTCTGCCGGTCGAAGGCATGACTTGCGCGTCCTGCGTAGGACGGGTCGAGCGCGCGCTCAAAAAGCTCCCCGGTGTCGATACGGCCGCGGTCAATCTGGCCACGGAGCGCGCCGACATCACGTTCACCGGTCTGGCCGACGCGCAGGCAGCCGTGCGCGCCATCGAGGGCGCGGGCTACGCCGTGCGCGAAGAGACCACCGAGCTGGCCATCTAGGAGATGACCTGCGCTTCGTGGGTGGGCCGGGTGGAGAAGGCCCTGGCCAAAGTCCCGGGCGTGCTCGAGGCCAGCGTCAACCTGGCGACCGAGCGCGCCCGGGTGCGCCATCTGGCCGGGGTCGTCACCACGGCCGACCTGGAGGCAGCCGTGGAGCAGGCGGGCTACAAGCCGCGTCGCCTGTCGCTGGATGCGGGCAATGCAGGCGATCAGGACAATGAGCGCCGTGAGAGCGAGGCGCGGGCGCTGCGTCGCTCCCTGTGGACGGCAGCAGTCCTCAGCCTGCCGGTCTTCATCCTCGAGATGGGCTCGCATCTGGTGCCGGCCATGCACCATTGGGTGATGGGCGTGCTGGGCCAGCAGACCAGCTGGTATCTGCAGTTCGTGCTCACCACCCTGGTGCTGTTCGGCCCGGGCCTGCGCTTTTTCCAAAAGGGCGTGCCGGCCTTGCTGCGCGGCGCCCCCGACATGAACTCGCTGGTCGCGGTGGGTACGGCGGCGGCCTACGGCTACTCGCTCGTCGCCACCTTTGTTCCCGAAGTGCTGCCGCTGGGCACTGCCAACGTCTATTTCGAAGCCGCGGCGGTCATCGTGACCCTGATCCTGCTCGGGCGCATGCTGGAAGCGCGCGCCAAGGGGCGCACGTCCCAGGCCATCCAGCGCCTGGTCGGCCTGCAGGCCAAGACCGCGCGCGTCATGCGCAACGGCACCCTGGCCGAGATCGCGCTCGACCAGGTGGCGGCCGGTGACGTCGTACTGGTGCGTCCGGGCGAGAAGATTCCGGTCGACGGCGAAGTCGTCGAAGGCGCCTCTTATGTGGACGAAAGCATGATCACCGGCGAGCCGGTGCCCGTGGCCAAGGAGGCGGGCAGCGAAGTCGTCGGCGGCACGATCAATCGCACGGGCGCTTTCAGCTTTCGCGTCACCAAGGTGGGCGCGAACACGGTGCTCGCGCAAATCATCCGCCTGGTCGAGCAGGCGCAGGGCTCCAAGCTGCCCATCCAGGCGCTGGTCGACAAGGTGACCATGTGGTTTGTCCCGGCGGTGATGGCCGCGGCCGCGCTGACCTTTCTGCTCTGGCTGGTCTTCGGCCCGGAGCCGGCGCTGACGTTTGCGCTGGTGAATGCCGTCGCGGTGCTGATCATCGCCTGCCCCTGCGCCATGGGGCTGGCCACGCCGACTTCCATCATGGTCGGCACGGGCCGCGCGGCCGAGCTTGGCGTGCTGTTCCGCAAGGGTGAAGCCCTGCAGGCGCTGCGCGATGTCACGGTCATCGCGCTCGACAAGACCGGCACGCTGACCAAGGGACGTCCCGAGCTGACCGACCTGGTTCCCGCCGAAGGCTTTGAGTACAACGCAGTGCTGGCCCTGGTGGCTGCAGTGGAGACCCGCTCCGAGCATCCGATCGCCGAAGCCATCGTCGCCGCCGCGCAGCAGCGGGGCATCACGCTCGCCGCCATTGAAAGCTTCGACGCCGTGCCGGGCTTCGGTGTTTCGGCCCAGGTCGCCGGTCGCACGGTCGCTGTCGGCGCGGACCGGTTCATGACCCAGCTCGGTCTGGACGTAACGGGTTTCCTGGCTACCGCCCAGCGTCTGGGCGAGCAAGGCAAGAGCCCGCTGTATGCCGCCATCGACGGCCGCCTGGCGGCCATCATCGCGGTGGCCGATCCGATCAAGGAGACGACGCCAGCGGCGATCAAGGCGCTGCACGCCCTGGGCCTGAAGGTCGCGATGATCACCGGCGACAACGCGGCGACGGCCGCGGCGATTGCCAAGCAACTGGGCATCGACGAAGTCGCGGCCGAAGTCCTGCCCGACGGCAAGGTGGCGGCGCTGAAGAAGTTCCGGGTCGACGGTGCGCGCGTGGCCTTCGTGGGTGACGGCATCAACGATGCGCCGGCGCTTGCCGAAGCGGACGTGGGGCTGGCCATAGGCACGGGCACGGATGTGGCCATCGAGGCGGCGGACGTGGTGCTGATGTCGGGCGATCTGCGTGGCGTGCCCAACGCCATTGCGCTCAGCCAGGCGACGATTCGCAATATCCAGCAGAACCTGTTCTGGGCCTTCGCTTACAACGCCGTGTTGATTCCGGTTGCGGCGGGCGCGCTCTATCCGGTGAACGGCACCTTGCTTTCGCCCATCTTCGCCGCGGCCGCGATGGCGCTGTCCAGCGTCTTCGTGCTCGGCAATGCACTGCGGCTCAAGCGCTTTTCGGCGCCCATGGAGGTCGAAGCCCGCGCCGGGGCGCCGGACAGCAAGGCGGTGTTGCCCCGGTGAGTTTGCCGGTTTTACCGGGGGTATTTATACCTCTCTGAGGAGAAGAGAATGATGAACATCGGACAAGCCGCCAAGGTGTCGGGCGTCTCGGCGAAGATGATTCGCTACTACGAGCAGATGGGCCTGATTCCGCCGGCCCATCGCTCCGAGGCCGGCTACCGCCATTACGCTGCGTCGGACGTACACAGCCTGCGCTATATCCGTCGCGCCCGCGATCTGGGCTTTTCCATCGAGCAGATCTCGGAGTTGCTGGTCCTGTGGCGCAACTGCGGGCGTGCGAGCGCCGACGTCAAAGCGATGGCGCTTTCCCATGTCGCCGGACTGAAGGCGAAGATCGCCGAGTTGCAGACGATGGCACAAACGCTGGAGCACCTGGCCAATCACTGCCGCGGCAATGACCGCCCGGACTGTCCGATCATCGCGGGTTTGGCCGAGCCGGCGGACGCCGCGCAGCCGACTTCGCTGGCGCCGCACAAGGCGCCTCGGTTCGGCATCGATACGCCGGCCTCGTCACGCCATCGCGCCGCCATGGCGGTGCAGTCCTGAGTCGCTGCCATCGCGAAAAACGGTTGACATTGCCACGATGGCAAAGCCGACAGTAGTGGTTCCCAGTAACTTACCCGGAAATCAAGATGCATCGTTTCTACATTCCCAACATGACCTGCGGCGGCTGCGCCAAGTCCGTCACCAAGGCGCTGCTGAGCGTCGACCCGCAAGCCGGCATCGAGATCGACGCGCCTGGGCGCCAGGTGCGGGTCGAAAGCGCCATGGATGAAAGCGCTTTTCTCGCGGCGTTGAGCGCGGACGGTTTCCCCGACAAGCAGTGACCCTCAACGGCGTTTGATCGCCAGCCCTTTC
>JAMNYN010000560.1 GCA_023622805.1 Pseudomonadota bacterium
TGCAGTATGGCCTGCCCCACTTCCTGGGCCATGGCCGCGGCATGCACGGGATCGTCGCCCAGGTCTTCGAGCACCACCACGAATTCATCCCCGCCCTGGCGGCCCACGGTATGGGTGGTACCCACGCTGTCGCGCACGCGGGTCGCGACCTGGCACAGCAAGGCATCGCCCAGGTCATGGCCGCGGGTTTCATTGAGCGTCTTGAAGTCGTCCACGTCCAGCATCAACAGGGCGCCGCAGCGCTGGCGCCGCGCCCCCGCCACCAGCGCCTGCTGCAGCCGGTCCAGCAGCAGCCGGCGGTTGGGCAACTGTGTCAGCAGGTCGTAGAACGCCAGGTAGCGGATCTCTTCCTCGGCGGCCTTGCGCTGGCTCAGGTCCTGCAGCGTGATCAGGTATTGGCCGTCCATCACCACCCCACCGATTTCCACCGTGCGGGTCGTGCCGTCGCGGCACACGATGCGGTACTCGGACGGCTCTATGTTGCCGTCCAGCGCCTGTGCACGCATCTTGGCCTGCTCCAGCCGCTCGAAAGCCTTGGCGCGCTGACTTTCATCGGGATAGGCCAAGGCCCACCAGCCATCGGAGGTGGCGGCATGCTCTTCACGGTAGCCGCAGATGAACACGAAGCGGTCGTTGCGGTAAAGGATTTCCCCCTCATCGTTGAGGATGGCCAGGCCCACGGGCAGGCGCTGCATGACGATGCGGATGCGCTCTTCGTTGTCACGCTGGCGCTGCTCCAGGCGGCGGCGCTCGGTCACATCCTGCACCACGCCCAGGTTCAGCGCCTGGCCTTGCACGCCCTGTCCTATGGGCGACGTGGTTTCCTCGACCCAGATGATGGCGCCGTCGCTGCGAATCAGGCGCAGCTCCAGCTGATATTCCTGCATGCCGCCCAGGCCCAGGCGATGCTTGAGCGCGGCATGCTGGGCGCGGTCGTTGGGATGGATGAATTCACTGAATTTCCGCCCCCGCAGCGCGTCCATGGGCAGGCCGAGAATATTCGCATAGCGCTGGTTGACCTGCTCGAAAGCGCCGGTGACCGCGTCGACCTGGACCACGCCCACGGCCGCCTGGTTGAACAGGGCCTGGATGCGCTGGTTGCTATCGCGCGTGGCGGCCAGCGCACGCGCGCGCCGCCAGCGCAACTGCCAGACCACGCCCACGGCCAGCAACAGCAAAAGCAGCACACCGCCGAGCACCGCGAGCATCGACGACCGCGGCTGCAAACCGGGCAGCGGCGCCGTTCCCAGCCAGCGGCCCAAGGCCAGGCCGACGACGAAAACCGCTATGCCTGGCAAAAAAATGCGATGCCTTTTTGGCGGGCGCGGGGCACGAAAGGTCATGGGAACGTGAGCACGCCGTGGAAACACCGAAAGCGCACAGCGAAGGTAAAGCGATGGATCCAAGAATCCATCAGCATAGCTGCTTTTTTGTGAGCCTTTGGCAATCTAGCGGGCAATTTTCGACTCTTTAGCGGGCGGCTCAACACCGACCGTTTATACGCCAGGAACCAGCATGCGCCCGGCTTCAATCGTCAGGCAACGGTCGCAACGCGCGGCGATGGCACGGTCATGGGTAACCAGTACCAGCGTGGTGCCTCGCTCCCGATTGAGATCGAACATCAGCTCCATGATAGATGCTCCCGTGGCGAAATCCAGACTGCCCGTGGGCTCATCGGCCAGCAGCAAAGCCGGCTGCACGACAAACGCCCGCGCCAGGGCCACGCGCTGCTGCTCGCCACCCGACAGCAGCCGCGGGTAATGCCCCAGCCGCTGCCCCAGCCCCACTCGCTCGAGCATCTCGCGCGCCAGCTTGCGCGCGGCGCCATGGCCGGCGAGCTCCAGCGGCAGCATCACGTTCTCCAGCGCCGTCAGATTGCCCATCAGCTGGAAGCTCTGGAACACAAAGCCCAGCTTTTGCGCGCGCAGCGCAGCTCGGTCGTCCTCGCTCAACGCAAACAAGTCCTGGCCTTCGAGATGCACCGTACCCGAGCTCGGGGTATCCAGTCCGGCGAGAATGGACAACAAGGTACTCTTGCCCGACCCGGACGCGCCCACGATGGCCACCGTTTCGGCACGTGCGAAACTGGCGTTGATGTCCCGCAAGATGTCGAGAGACCCGGTGGAGTCCGTGACCGACTTGGACAGGCGCTCGACTTGGAGCAAAGGGGATGCAAGGGATGCTGGCATATCAATCCGAAATGGGGACTATGAAATTAAAACCATCTCAAGGGCGCTCGCGCCGCTGGCTGCTGGCTGCGCTGGCGACTGCGGCCGTCACCCTGGGGGCGCCCGCCATGTCTGCCGCCAAGGATCCACTCATCCTGGTGCTGGGCGACTCGCTGAGCGCCGAATACGGCCTGGCCCGGGGTCAGGGCTGGGTCGCCCTGCTGCAGCAACGGCTGGAAAAGAACCTGCCGCAAGCGCGCGTGGTGAATGCCAGCGTCAGCGGCGACACCAGTGCGGGCGGTCGCGCCCGGCTGCCGGGGCTGCTTGCACGACACCAGCCGACGGTGGTGGTGATCGAGCTCGGCGCGAATGACGCGCTGCGCGGTCTGCCGCTGCAAAGTACGCAGGCCAATCTGCAGGCCATGGTCCAGGCCAGCCAGGCCGCAGGTGCCAAAGTGCTCCTGCTGGGCATGCAGGTGCCGCCCAACTATGGCAGCGCCTATGGCCGCGACTTCGCCGCTGTTTTTTCCGTCGTGGCACGCCAGAACAAAACAGCCTTGCTGCCGTTCCTGCTGGCCGGCATCGCCGATGCGCCCGATCCGCTCGCATGGTTCCAGAGCGACCGCATCCATCCGACGGCCAAAGCCCATCCGCGAATGCTGGACAATGTCTGGCCCCACCTGCAGCCCTTGCTGCGCTGAGCGCGGGCACGGCGGGCGACGGGAACGCGGGGCCACAGCGGCCTTGCCGCCAGCGGCCGCATCACTTGCGCGCAATGCGGCCTGGATATCAGTTCGCGCTGGGCGGCACCGAATCCGCAGCAGGCGCTGGATCGTTGCCAGGGGCTACGTAAGTCGCACCTGAATGCTCAGGCACGTCGCTCTTGCGGTGCTCCTTGGCGCGCTCTTTTTCCTGCTTTTTTTGCTTCTTGGCAAGTTCGCGTTGCCGTTTTTCGTATCCGTAGTTGGGTGTTGCCAATGTTCTCTTTCGTTAGGTGAATGGTCCACTGTACCAGCCATGCGCCCTATGTTTCCTCGACAGGCCCTGGTTGGACAGCAAAACGATAGGCGTGCCAACTTGCGCAGCCCAGCAAAGGCCCTGTCAGCAATAACCCTAGACCCCAGGCCCAGAGACTGAGCCCGACCAGCAGCGTGATCAACACGCCCCACAGCAGCATGACGCCGGTCTGCGCTGCCACCACCCGGAAGCTGGTGATGCAGGCCGTCAAGGCGTCGGTGTCCCGGTCGAGAATCATGGGCAGGGCGACCACCATGCCGGCAAAGGCCAGCACGGCAAATGCCCCTCCTACCAGCAGGTAAACGGCCAGGAATTCCCAATTCTCCACGCTGAACACGGCTTGCATCACGCCCGCCGTGGTCGGCATGCCGGTGTTGAAAAATACAGCGAACACCACCATCGATGCCCGGCCCCAGAGCAATTCCAGCACCACCAGGACCAGCACCAGCATGGCCATGCTGGGAATGTGCGCATCCCAGGCCGTGATGGAGCGGCCCAGTTCGGGGCTTTGTCCGGCTTCCAGGCGCCGGCTGGCGTCGTACAGGCCCATGGCCAGAAAAGGCCCGAGCAGCAGGCAGCCGCTGGCCAGCGACATCACATATTCCGGCCGGGAGCGAAACAGCCAGCCGATCAGCAGCGCCATGATCCAGAAGCAAGTGCCGTAGAACAGGGCGATGCCGGGCGCGGCGCGGACGTCGCGCCAGCCCAGCGCCAGCCAGCGAAAAGGATCGGCCAGACCCAGGGGCCGTATCTCCACCGGGGAGCTGGCGGCAGGCGTTTGCGGAATCGGCGAAATGTCCATGGCGATGAGGCCTCCGGCTGGAGCGCCCGGCCCGGCGGACCGCAACGCTTCACGCCACCTTAGCGCGGCTGTACCTGCCAGGCATCCAGACAAATACCAGGGGACAGCCCGCTAGGCTTGAAACGCCTTTTGCATGGCCTGGGCCAGATCGGCGCGCAAGTCTTCGACCGCTTCCAGGCCCACATTGAAGCGCACCACGATGCCGGGCAACAGGTGCGGCACGGGCCGGTCGCGCATGGTCTCGATTTCGTAGGGCACGACCAGGCTCACCGGCCCGCCCCAGCTATAGCCCAGCTTGAACAGGCGCAGGCTGTCGCACAGCAGATCCACCTGCTGCTGGCTGTAGCGCGCGTCTATCACCACGCTGAACAAGCCCGCGGCCGCGCCCTGTCCGCCGTTGGCCTGTCCGCACAATGCCTGCCAATGGGCATGACCGGGAGTGCCGGCGAGGGCCGGGTGCAGCACCTGGGCCACAGCCGGATGCTGCTGCAACCAGAGCGCAAGTGCGCGCGCCGCCATGTCGTGGGCGCGGTAACGCAGGGCGATGCTGGGCAGGGAGCGCAGCACGGTTTCGGCGTCGTTGCCGGAAACGCCAAAACCCAGGCGCATGTGGGTCAGCTTGAGCCGCAGGTGCAAGGCCTGGTCGCGCGTGATCACGCTGCCCATGAGCACGTCGCCGCCGCCGCTGGGGTACTTGGTGAGGGCGTGCACGGAGATATCCACGCCCAGGCTGCCGCTGCCGTCACCATGCAGATCAAAGGGCTTGAAGGCCAGACCGGCGCCCCAGGTATTGTCCAGCGCCGAAATCACGCCACGCGCACGGCACAGCGCGACCATGGCCGGCAGGTCCGGGAATTCCATGCTGACCGAGCCCGGCGCTTCGAGCCAGACCAGGCGTGTGCGCTTGGTTATCTTTTCGGCCAGATCGCCCAGATCCATGGGGTCGTAGAACACATGCTGTATGCCCCACTGCAGCAATTCGGCCTGGGCCAGCGACTTGTTCGGGCCATAGGCGTTGTCGGGAATCAGCACCTCGTCGCCGGC
>JAMNYN010000771.1 GCA_023622805.1 Pseudomonadota bacterium
CCGTGGGCCAGCGCGCCGAAAGCGCCGTGGGTCGAGGTGTGGCTGTCGCCGCAGACCACGGTCATGCCGGGCAGCGTCGCGCCTTGCTCAGGACCCATCACGTGGACGATGCCCTGGCCCTTGCTCATGAAGGGGAAGAAGGCCGCCGAGCCGAACTCGCCGATGTTGTCGTTGAGCGTGGTGATCTGCTCCTTGCTGATCGGGTCGGCAATGCCTTCGTAACCCAGCTCCCAGCCCGTGGTGGGCGTGTTGTGGTCGGCCGTGGCCACCACCGAGCTGATGCGCCAGAGCTTGCGACCCGCGACGCGCAGGCCTTCGAACGCCTGGGGGCTGGTCACTTCGTGCACCAGATGGCGGTCGATGTAGAGGATGGACGTGCCGTCTTCTTCGGTGTGGACGACGTGCTCGTCCCAGATCTTGTCGTACAGGGTGCGTCCCATGGCGTTCTCTCGGATTTGTGGTTTCGGTGGGGAGGATAATTCTAGGCGGCGGCCAGGCGCTCGGCCAGTGCCGCCGGCGCGGGGCTCAGGTGCTCGACCAGCAGCCGTGAAGTCACGGGCAGGGCGTCGAAATCGCGGGCCACGAGCTGCACTTCGCGCGCTGCCCAGGCGTCGGTCAGGCGCACGGCGCGCAAGCGACCGCCGCCGTGCATCAAGGCAAAAGCCCGGTCGGGCAGCAGGCCCAGGCCCAGGCCGTTGTCGATCATGCGACACATGGCGTCGAGGCTGGTGACCTGGATGCGCTGGCGCAGCGGCTGGCCGGCGAGGGCGGCGGCGGCGCGCATGGCCAGGCTGATGCTCGAGCCGCCCTGCAGGCCGACGATGTCCCAGTCCAGCACCTGCGCAAAGGCCACGGCCGGATAGGCGGCCAGCGGATGGGTTTCGGGCACCACCACCATCAGCCGGTCGCTGCGGTAGGGGCGGGTCTGCAAGTCGCCCGCGCCGGCCGTGCCCAGGGTGCAGATGCCGATGTCGGCCGTGCCTTCCTGGACGGCGTGCAGCACTTCGGGGCTCAGCCGCTCCTGCAGGTCGATCTTGATCTGGCTGTGGGTGCGCGCGAACGCGCCCAGGTCTTCGGGCAGGAATTGCAGGATGGCCGACATGTTGGCGTGCATGCGCACATGGCCGCGCACGCCTTCGGCGTATTCGCTCAATTCGCCCTGCATGCGCTCGAGCCCGAACAGCACGGTGCGCGCATGGTGCAGCAGGCTTTCACCGGCCGGCGTGAGCGTCACGCCGCGGCTGTGGCGATAGAGCAGGGCCGTGTCCACGGCGGCTTCCAGGTCGGACAGGCGCTTGCTCACGGCCGAGGCGGCGATGAATTCGCGTTCGGCCGCACGGCCGATGCTGCCCAATTCGCAGACGGCCACAAACAACTGCAGCGATGTGAGATCGATGCGGCGGGCAAAACTGCGTTCTGAATTCTTCATGGGGCTTAATGCTTCTCGAAAGGAGAAGAGAAACGTATTTTCAACGATTATTACCCCTTTGTCATCGTGAATGGCGATGGCAAACATGTTTTTCAGCGATTGTTGCGCGGTTCGCTGCAGGCGAAAAAAAGCCCCGCTCGGAGGCGGGGCTGATCTTTGCTGGAACACGCATTGCTCGCAGTCTTTGAAACTGGCGCGCCCCAGCAAGGGGGCAGCGAGCAAGGGCCGCCCCGCAGCGAGGCTGCCGTCCCCCTTTGGGGGAAGCGGGGGACGGCCCCTGCCGCGCAGCCGCTCAGGGGGCATATTTTCAGCTGAAGAACTTCTTCAGCTTGTCGGTCCAGCTCTCGCCGCCGGGCGAGTGGCGGCCGCCGCCCTTTTGCAGCGACTCTTCCAGCTCGCGCAGCAGCTTGCGCTGGTACTCGGTGAGCTTGACCGGCGTTTCCACCACGATGTGGCAGTACAGATCGCCGGGGTAGCTGGCGCGAATGCCCTTGATGCCCTTGCCGCGCAGACGGAACTGCTTGCCGGCCTGGGTGCCTTCGGGAATGTCGATCGCGGCCTTGCCGGCCAGTGTCGGCACTTCGATCTCGCCGCCCAGGGCGGCCGTGATGAAGCTCACCGGCACCTGGCAGTGCAGGTCATCGCCGTCACGCTCGAAGATGTCGTGCTTCTTGGTGCGGATCTCGATGTACAGGTCGCCCGGAGGGCCGCCATTCGTGCCTGGCTCGCCGTTGCCGGTGGAGCGGATGCGCATGCCGTCGTCGATGCCCGCGGGAATCTTCACTTCCAGCGTCTTCTGGCGCTTGACCTTGCCCTGGCCCTGGCAGCTGGTGCAAGGCTCGGGAATGATCTTGCCCGTGCCGCGGCAGTGGGGGCAGGTTTGCTGCACGCTGAAGAAGCCCTGGCGCATCTGCACCGAGCCCTGGCCTGCACAGGTGGTGCAGGTCTTGGCGCTGGTGCCGGGCTTGGCGCCCGAGCCGTGGCAGGTATCGCAGTTGTCCCACGAAGGGATGCGGATCTGCGCGTCCTTGCCCTTGGCCGCTTCCTCGAGGGTGATTTCCATCGAGTAGCTCAAGTCGTTGCCGCGGTAGACCTGGCGTCCGCCGCCCGCGCGCCCGCCGCGCCCCTGACCCTGGCTGAACATATCGCCAAAGATGTCGCCAAAAGCTTCGGCAAAACCGCCATAGCCTTCGCCGCCGCCCATGCCGCGGTTCGGGTCCACGCCTGCATGGCCGTACTGGTCGTAGGCCGCACGCTTCTGGCTGTCCGAAAGCATCTCGTAGGCCTCCTTGGCCTCCTTGAAGCTTTCTTCCGACTTGCCGGCCGCATCGCCCTGGTTGCGGTCAGGGTGGTGCTTCATCGCCAGCTTGCGATAAGCCTTCTTGATTTCATCGTCCGAAGCGTTCTTGGCAACGCCGAGGACTTCGTAATAGTCACGTTTGGACATGTTGTTTTTTGAGCCGGTTGGAACAGGAACGCCGCGTCACCCCGTAAACACGGGGCGACGCGGCGGCGGGTCAGTCTTTAAAGACCTGCCGCATCAGTCCTTTTTGACTTCCTTGACTTCCGCGTCGACGACGTTGTCGTCGTCGGCTGCTGCGGGGCCCGAAGCAGCACCTGCTGCGCCAGCCGCTGCTGCGGCTTCCGCGCCGCCGGCGGCTTGCGCGTCAGCGTACATCTTCTCGCCCAGCTTCTGGCTGACGGTCATCAGGGCCGTGGTCTTGGCGTCGATGGCGTCCTTGTCGTCGCCCTTGAGCGCTTCTTCCACTTCCTTGACGGCAGCTTCGATGGCCGACTTCTCGGCGGCATCGAGCTTGTCGCCGTGCTCGGCCAGGCTCTTGGTCACGCTGTGCACCGCGGCTTCGCCCTGGTTCTTGGACTGCACCAGAGCCAGCTTCTTCTTGTCGTCGGCGGCGTTGAGTTCCGCGTCCTTGACCATTTGCTGGATCTCTTCTTCCGACAGGCCCGAGTTCGCCTTGATGGTGATCTTGTTTTCCTTGCCGGACGCCTTGTCCTTGGCCGAGACGTTCAAGATACCGTTGGCGTCGATGTCGAAAGTCACTTCGATCTGCGGCACGCCGCGGCCTGCTGGTGGAATGCCTTCGAGGTTGAACTCGCCCAGCATCTTGTTGCCCGATGCGATTTCACGCTCGCCCTGGAAGACCTTGATGGTCACGGCAGGCTGGTTGTCGTCGGCCGTCGAGAAGGTCTGCGCGAACTTCGTCGGGATGGTCGTGTTCTTGGTGATCATCTTGGTCATGACGCCACCCAGGGTTTCGATACCCAGCGACAGGGGAGTCACGTCCAGCAGCAGCACGTCCTTGCGGTCGCCCGACAGCACCTGGCCTTGCACGGCAGCGCCCACGGCCACGGCTTCATCGGGGTTCACGTCCTTGCGGGGTTCCTTGCCGAAGAATTCCTTGACCTTTTCCTGCACCTTGGGCATGCGGCTCATGCCGCCGACCAGGATCACGTCGTTGATGTCGGAGACCGAGATGCCGGCGTCCTTGATGGCCATGCGGCAAGGCGCAATGGTGCGCTCGATCAGGTCGTCGACCAGGCTTTCGAGCTTGGCGCGCGTCAGCTTGATGTTCAGGTGCTTGGGACCCGAAGCGTCGGCCGTCACGTAAGGCAGGTTGATGTCGGTCTGGGCCGAGTTCGACAGTTCGATCTTGGCTTTTTCCGCGGCTTCCTTCAGGCGCTGCAGGGCCAGCACGTCCTTGGACAGGTCCACGCCCTGTTCCTTCTTGAACTCGCTGATGATGAAGTCGATGATGCGCTGGTCGAAGTCTTCGCCGCCCAGGAAGGTGTCGCCGTTGGTCGACAGCACTTCGAACTGCTTTTCACCGTCCACGTCGGCGATTTCGATGATGGACACGTCGAACGTACCGCCACCCAGGTCATACACGGCAATCTTGCGATCGGCCTTGTCGGTCTTGTCCAGGCCGAAAGCCAGGGCTGCAGCGGTAGGCTCGTTGATGATGCGCTTGACATCCAGACCGGCGATGCGGCCTGCATCCTTGGTGGCTTGGCGCTGGGCGTCGTTGAAGTAGGCCGGCACGGTGATGACGGCTTCGGTCACGGGCTCGCCCAGGAAGTCCTCGGCGGTCTTCTTCATCTTGCGCAGCACTTCGGCGCTGATTTGAGGAGGGGCCATCTTCTGGCCGCGCACTTCAATCCAGGCGTCGCCGTTGTCGGCCTTGGTGATGGTGTAGGGCATCAGGTCGATGTCCTTTTGCACTTCCTTCTCGTCGAACTTGCGACCGATCAGGCGCTTGGAAGCGTAGATGGTGTTGCGTGGGTTGGTCACGGCCTGGCGCTTGGCCGAGGCGCCGACGAGGATTTCGCCGTCTTCCTGATAGGCAATGATCGACGGCGTGGTGCGTGCACCTTCGCTGTTCTCAATCACGCGAACCGTGTTGCCGTCCATCACAGCCACGCAGCTGTTGGTGGTTCCCAGATCGATACCGATGATTTTTCCCATGTTCTTCTCCGTAATATTGAATATATGAATGGCTGATAGCTTGTGGCGGGCTGGCGATGCTTCAAGCCAGGGCGCCAAAATTTTTCATGGCGGCAGACCGCCGTT
>JAMNYN010000365.1 GCA_023622805.1 Pseudomonadota bacterium
TATTGATGCACAGCTTGAGGCGCTGCTGCTCTTCGCGCATCAGCATCATCATAGCGTAAGTGAGCATGTGCATCGCAATGGGCGCAAGCATCAGGTGCGGCATGAGTTGGCTGGTGATGTCGTTCATGGCATCTCCTGCACATCACGCGAGTGGACGCCGTCCACATGGTCATTGCCCGCCGTGCCGCGGGAGGCCAGCAGCACCACCAGGAACAGCGCGGTCGAGGCAAAGCCGATGACGATGGCCGTGAGCACCAGCGCCTGGGGCATGGGATCGGCATAGTTCAGCAGATCCTGGGCCACGCCGGGTTTGAGCACGGGCTCCTTGTCGATGGACAGGCCCTGGCGGCCCATGCTGAAGATGAACAGGTTGACGGCATAGGCCATCAACGACAGGCCCATGATGACCTGGTAGGTTCGCGGGCGCAGCAGCAGCCAGACGCCCGAGCCGGTGAGTACGCCGATGGCGATAGCGAGCACGATTTCCATCAGTGGGCTCCCTCGGTCTCGTCCAGGTGTTCATCATCGAGCAGACGCGCGTGGTAGCGGTGGCCGCGTACGGATTGGTGGGCAATGGCCGTCAATATCAACATCGTGGAGCCGACGACCAGCGAAAACACGCCCAGGTCGAAGAAAGTGGCGCTGGCCAGGTGGATATCGCCAATCAGCGGCAGCGTCAGGTGGAAGGTGTGGCTGGTCAGGAAGGGATAGCCGGCGGCGATCGCGCCCAAGCCCGTGAACAGGGCCAGCAGCAGGCCGGTGGCGATCCAGCGGCGCGGGTAGAGCGCGAAGTGGGCTTCGACCCATTGGGTGCCGGAAATGATGTATTGCAGCAGCAGCGCGACCGAGAACACCAGGCCCGCGATGAAGCCGCCGCCTGGCTCGTTGTGGCCGCGCATGAACAGGTAAACCGCGACCAGCGTCGCAAAAGGCAGCAGCAGCCGGACCAGCACGGCCGGCACCATCAGGTAGCCGACGGCCGTATCGCTGGCATGGCGGGGGTTGACCAGATCGGTCTGCAGATCGCCGGGCACGAAACGTTGCTGCTCGGGCAGATCCATGGTTTCGCGGGCCGGCCTGAAGCGCCGCAGCAGCGCGTACACCGTCAAGGCCACCACGCCCAGCACCACGATCTCGCCGAAAGTGTCGAAAGCACGGAAGTCCACCAGCATCACGTTCACCACGTTGGCGCCGCCGCCGCCCGTGAGCGCGTTTTCCAGGAAGAAGGTCGAAGTGCTGTCGTGGAAAGGGCGACTCATCATGGCAAAAGCCAGCCAGGCCATGCCACTGCCCGCGGCCACGGCCAGGCCCAGGTCACGCAGGCGGCGCGCGCGCGCCCGGCTATGGGTCGACAGGGCTGGAATGCGCAGGTTCTTGTCCCGCTTGGGCAGCCAGCGCAGGCCCAGCAGGATCAGCACCGTGGTGACCACTTCCACCACCAGCTGGGTCAGGGCCAGGTCGGGCGCCGAGAACCAGAGGAAAGTAATGCATACACACAGGCCGCAGACGCCCAGCATGATCAATGCGGCCATCCGGTGGAACTTGGCTTTCCAGGCGGCGGCGAGCGCGCAGGTGCAGCCCAGCACCCACAGCAGCACGAAGGCCGGCGACAGCGGCAGCGTGCCGCGATTGCCCAGTTGCATGCCTTGCATCCACAGCGGCATGAAGCCCGCGGCCAGCGCCAGGCACACCAGCCACAGCATTTGCCACTGCAGGCGCATGGTGCTCAGCGCGCGGCGCCCTTTGCGGGCCAAGACCTGCAGCAGTGCCAGCGAGGTTTCGAAAAAGCGCCGGCCGTCGAAGTAGTGCGCGATCGGCGCGGTTTCCGCATGGCCGCCCTTGCGCAGCCAGGTCAGCAGGGTGTGGATGCCGATGCCGCCGATCAGGGCCAGAATGCTCATGATCAAGGGCGCATTCACGCCATGCCAGACGGCGAGACTGAATTCGGGCAGGGTGCCGCCCACCACGGGCAGTGCCGCGGCGCGCAGGAAGTCGCCCATCGCCCAGGCCGGGAAAACTCCGACTACCAGGCAGGCCAGCACCAGCAGCTCGACAGGCACGCGCATCCAGTGCGGCGGCTCGTGCGGTGTCAGCGGCAGGTCGGTGGCGGGCTTGCCAAAAAAGACATCGGCCGTGAAGCGCAGCGAATAGGCCACGCTGAACATGCCGGCGACTGTGGCGGCAACGGGCAGCCAGGTGCGCACCCAGGGGGCGGCATCAAGGAAGACCGTTTCGGCAAAGAACATTTCCTTGGACAGGAAGCCATTGAGCAACGGCACGCCGGCCATGGCGGCGCTGGCCACCATGGCCAGGGTGGCCGTGACAGGCATCATGGTGCGCAGGCCCGACAGGCGCCGGATGTCGCGCGTACCGCTTTCGTGGTCGACGATGCCCACGGCCATGAACAGCGAGGCCTTGAAAGTCGCGTGGTTCATGATGTGGAATACCGCGGCCACGGCGGCCAGCGGGCTGTTGAGGCCCAGCAGCAGGGTGATCAAGCCCAGGTGCGAAATGGTGGAGTAGGCCAGCAGCGCCTTGAGGTCGTTCTGGAACATCGCCAGATAGCCGCCCAGCAGCAGCGTGCACAGGCCTGCGCCGCCGACCAGCCAGAACCAGGCTTCGGTGTCGCCGAGCACGGGCCACATCCGGGCCAGCAGGAACACGCCGGCCTTGACCATGGTCGCCGAGTGCAGATAGGCCGAGACCGGGGTGGGCGCGGCCATGGCATGTGGCAGCCAGAAATGGAAGGGGAATTGCGCGCTTTTGCTCAAGGCGCCGAGCAGGATCAGCACCAATGCCGTCAGGTAGAGGTGGTGATCGCGAATTTGCTGACCGGCCGCGAGGATGTGGTCAAGGTCGTAGCTGCCGACGATATGGCCCAGCACCAGCATGCCGGCGAGCATGCACAGTCCGCCCGTGCCGGTGACGGTCATGGCCATGCGCGCACCCTGGCGTGCATCCTTGCGGTGGTGCCAGTAGCCGATCAGCAGGAAGGAAAACAGGCTGGTCAGCTCCCAGAAGAAGGCCAGCTGAATCACATTGCCCGACAGCACAACGCCCATCATGGCGCCCATGAAGGCCAGGAAGAACGAGAAGAAGCGCGGCACGGGGTCCGCGGGTGACATGTAGTAGCGTGCGTACAGCACCACCAGCGAGCCTATGCCCAGCACCAGCATGCAGAACATCCAGGCAAAGCCGTCCATGCGCACGATCAGATTCAATCCCAGGGCCGGCATCCACTGGATTTCCTGGCGCAACACGCCGCCGGCGGCTACCTCGGGGAACAGCATGGCGGTCTGGATGGCACAGCCCAACGCGATCAAGCCGGCCAGCGTGGACTCGGTATTTCGGGCATTGGTCGGCAACACGGCAGCCAGAAGGCTGCCGAGGAATGGCAGAAGAATGAGAAAGATCAAGGGCATGTGCGTTTCATTTTACGGGCAACGGTCGCAAATGCGCTATGAAAACCTGAGCAGGTTTTCAATTATGGTCATGGTGTAGACATAAAAAAAGGCCCCCATGCTTCCGGCTGCGTGTGGTCGCTGCCCCAAGGGGCATTTTCATCTTGGGGCTGTCCGGCGATGAAAAACCCGCCTGAGCATATGCTGTGGCGGGTGCGGGGCTGAGCGCGTGTGCAGGCTTTCAGGGACGGGCCTGCAGCTGGATTCTGGCGGGTGCCGCGGAAGGCATGGCGGATGCCTGGGGGGTCGATGGCGGGGGCGGGCTCAAATATGGCTGGCCGTTGACCGTGAGTCCGCTCGCGGAAAGCTTGGCCGCGGAAGCCCTTCCCACTCCATGCACGCGGTCGATCAGATCGGACCAATCGATGAAAGGGGATTTCTTGCGTTGGGCAATGATCCGCTCCGCCAGTGCGGGTCCTATGCCTCTGACAGCATCCAGTTCGGCCTTGGATGCCAGGTTGGCGTCGAGCCCGGCGAAAGCACAGGCGGCATACAGCAGCGCGGCAACAGTCAGTAGTTTTTTCAGCATCCGGCGCTCCTTGTGCAAGCAAAGCAGAGCTTCGCTCGGAACATCGTACTGTAGGCGCGAGCCTGGGTTGAACCGGGGAAAACCCCGGAACGTGCGGTCAGCGCTACAGCCTTGGAGCGGTTCGCACGACCCAGCAAATCCTTAGATTTGCGATTGAGACCAGGCGCGTTGCCGCAGACAGTGCGGATAGCACGGCAAGGCAACGCCACGAAGTATCAAGGCTTGTGTTGGCCGCTCTTAGAGCTCTTCCACGCGCCGCGCGGGGTAGCTGTCCCAGCTCTGGCAACCAGGGCAGTGCCAGAAATGTTGCCGCGCTTCAAATCCGCAGGCGGCACAGCGATAACGTGTCAGGGGCTTGCTCGCATGCTCGAGCGCCCGCTGTATCGAAGGGTGGTGCTGCTCGTCGTGCAGCGTTTCGCTGGCCAGCCAGCGCGTGGCGGCCACCAGCGAAGGCTCCTTGCCCAGATGCTGGATGTAGCGCTCGCGGCCGGGCGCATCCGCCTGGCCGCTGTCCGCGTCCAGCGTGACCAGGGCTTGCAGCAGGTCCAGCGAAGGCGTCTGGCGGTACTGGTCTTCGAGCCAACGCTGAATTTCCTGCGTGTTGCCCAAGGCCTTGGCGACGTCCGGCAGCAAGGCGGCCGCCAGTGGCAGGGCGCTCGGGCTGTTGTGGGCCAGCGCTTGCAAGGTGCTCCAGGCCTGCTGGGGCTGGCCCATGCGGTGCTGCAGGCGAGCCAAGTCGATGTGCGCGCGCGCGGCGTTCGGTGCCAGTTGCAGTGCCTGCTGGTAGGCTGCCTGTGCCTGCTCCAGTTGACCGTTCGTGGCCTGCACATCGCCTTGTTCGCACAGGTAGTGCGCCAGGCGCGCGCTGAAGTCGCCCTGGCCCGCGGCCTGCATGCGCTGGGCGATCTCGCTGGCCTGTTTCCAGTCGCGCGAGCGTTCGTAAATCGCCAGCAGGGCCAGCCGGGCTTCGGCTTCGTAGCTCGTGTCTTCGAGCCGGCGCAGCGCGTCTTCGGCGCGGT
>JAMNYN010000015.1 GCA_023622805.1 Pseudomonadota bacterium
CTGCAGCGTGTAGTTGCCTATGCGATGGGTCTTGGACGGCGTGATATTGGTCGAGTAAATCGGTCCCAGGGGGCTGGCCAGGGCCAGGCCGCCGGCCATGTCCTCGCCGCCGGGCGCCGTGTGGCAGGCCACGCAGTCCCCGGCCGTGGCCAGGTAGCGCCCGCGTGCCACGGGGTCGCTGGAGGTGGCGCCGGCAGTGATGTCGGATGCGGGAGCCGCTGCCGCTGGGGCCGCCGCGGCGGGTGTCGCTGCGGCCTGGGCGGGCGCCGGGCCTGGGCCCGTGGCGGTTGCCGCCGCGCTGTCGGCTGGGCGGGAGTCTGGCGGCGCGGCATCGGCCGTGGTCGAGGCCTTGCTGTCGGTCGGATTGGCGGCCAGGCCGGTGGGGGCATCGGCGGCGGGCTTCTGGGCCGCGACCGGCAGGGCCAGGCCCAGTGCCACGGCGCAGATGGCCAGGGCCGGTGTCAAAGTATGGATGGACCGCATGCTCACCCCTTGAACGCCGCCAGGGCGTCGGATGCCGCCGTTGGACGGCCAGGCTGTTCGGACAGGAGATGGGCACCCGTACGCAGGGCGACGGCAATGCCATTGAGCGTGGAGTTGCAGGTCGACGAGGTGGGCAGCAGGCCGGTGCCCGCAAGGAAGAGATTTTCGTGATCGTAGGTGCGGCCCCAGCCGTCGCAGACCGACACCTTTGGGTCCGTGCCCATGCTCACCGTGCCGCAGATGTGCTGGTTGTTGGCAAAGTCGCCTTCCTTGCTGGGGCGCAGGTTGGTGCCGCCCATCAGTTCGGCGATGCGCTTGAAATCCTGCGTGGAGCGCTCATGGCCGGCGCGCGTGTAATCGTCGATGGAGTAATGGGTCATGGGCTTGGGCAGGCCCAGCGCATCTTTCTGGTCGCTGAGCAGGATGCGGCGCTCGGGGTCGGGCAGGACTTCGAGCACGTTCTTGACGTTCATTTCACGCGCCGCCGCGTGGCGCAGGCGCTTGTCGAACTCCACGCCATACACGCCTTCGCCGAGCAGCGAACGGGTGGCGCCGTCAACGCGCGAGATGTTGGTGAAGTCCAGGCGGTAGGGCGCATGCGTGCTGCGGAAAGCGCCGTCGCGCATGGTGTTGATCGAACTGGGGCTTTGCGGGCCGCGGCCCAGCCAGACGTCCTCGTCGGCGTCGAAAGTCAGCGAAGTGCTGGGGTGGTCCATCAGATGGCGGCCGACCATGTCGCGTGCATTGGCCACGCCATTGGGAAACTTCTCGCTCTTGGACAACAGCAGCAGGCGTGGCGTTTCGATGCCATTGGCGGCGACGATGAAGGTCTTGCCCGTGACCTTGTGGATCTGCTTGTCCTGGTCGTAGTAATGCACGCCGACGATGCGCGCCGACGCGTCATGTTCGAGCTTGAACACATTGGCGTTGGTCTGCAGCTTGGCGCCGGCCGCGAGCGCCGCATCGACGGCAATGCCGCCGTGGTACTGGGCGTCGATGGGGCAGATGGGCTGGCAGCTGTTGTTGCCGCAGCAGGGCGGGCGGCCGCCATAGCTGCGGCTGTTGCGGGCCACGGTGTTGGCCACCACCGGATAGGTGCCGGCCAGGCGTTCGCGCAGGCGCTTCATGGCATAGGGCTCGGCCACCGGGTCCATAGGAAACGGCTGGCTGCGCGGCGAGCCGGTTTCGGTCGAGCCGCATACGCCCATGATGTCCTCGGCTTCCTGGTAGTAGGGCTCGAGCTCCTTGTAGTCGAAGGGCCAGTCCACGCCCACGCCGTAGAGCGACTTGATGTGGAAGTCGTTGGGCACATTGCGCCATGCGTGTGCCGCCCAGTGCCAACTGGTGCCACCGACCTGGCGAATGTATTCGGCCTTGTAGGGGTAGGGGCCGCCTTGCACCAGATAGCCGTTGTCCTCGGGCTGGTAGACCGGGTGCGGCGCCCACAGTGCGGGCGGATAGGGCGACATCCAGTCGCTGCGCCGCGGCGAGTTGCGAAAGCGCGCGACGATTTCGGCACGCTTGACCCAGGGACCGGCTTCGAGGATCAGCACCGAGGCGCCGGCCAACGCCAGCTTGCGCGCCAGCAGCGCGCCGATGATGCCCGAGCCGATCACCACAAAATCTGCAGCACGTGTTTCAGCCATGGAAGCGCCTCAAGAAGAACGGTGGGGGGCCAGGCTCCAGCTGCCTGGAGCGCCGTAAGCATAAGTCGGGGGCTTGAGCTGGTCGGCCACGGCCTGGGCATTGAGCGCATGCTCGAAAGCCAGCACGCGGGCCTGAACGCCCGTGCCCACCACACCCAGGTACCAGGCCGTCATGATCTGGCCGGGCAGGGGCCCCAGCTCCGGCTTCTCGCTGGTCAGCGCGCCGGCAAGGCTGTCGGTGGTGAGGTTGCGGCTTTCGATCAGGCGCAGCAGTTGCTGGCTTTGCTCGGGGAATTGGGGGTTGTTGCCCAGCAAGGCGGCATAAATGCGCTGGCCCATTCCTGTATCGAGGGTGGCGCGCCCTGTCAGGTATTGGCTCAGCCGCATGAAACCTGTCTGGCCTGGGGGCGGCCCGGCCGAGCCTGCGAATTTCCAGGGGATGACCACCAGGGTCGTGGCTGCGGCGGCGCCTGCTAGCCAGTCGCGCCTACGCATGGAGAAAGGCGCATCGTGGGAGAAATGTGGCATGGACACCTCTTGTGGCTGCGCAGGTGCTGGAAAAATCCGGCCTGCATGGCTCCGCGCTAGTGTGGATGGGGGCCGCAGGCTTGATTTGTAGGAGGCCGCCGCATCCGGAAAAATCTGTGGCCAGTCCGTTCAAGCGGTGTCCATCCACCTGACGCAAGCAGGGGTGAATGGACGAGCAAGCGAAAAAAAAAGGCCTGCATGGCAGGCCTTTTGGAGGGGGTGAGGCTTACATGCCCGAATAGTTCGGGCCGCCGCCGCCTTCAGGCGTCACCCAGACGATGTTCTGCGTCGGGTCCTTGATGTCGCAGGTCTTGCAGTGCACGCAGTTCTGTGCGTTGATCTGCAGGCGCTGGGCGTCGCCGCCCTTGGCTTCATCGGGCACGAACTCATAGACACCGGCCGGGCAGTAACGGCTCTCAGGCCCGGCGTAGCGCTCCAGGTTGATGCTGACCGGCACGCTCGCATCCTTGAGCGTGAGGTGGGCCGGCTGGTTTTCCGCATGGTTGGTGTTGCTGATGAACACGCTGGACAGGCGGTCGAACGTGAGCTTGCCATCGGGCTTGGGATAGACGATGGGCTTGCACTCGGCCGCGGGCTTGAGGTAGGCGTGGTCGGGTTTGTCGCGGTGCAGCGTCCAGGGGATGTTGCCGCGCAGCACGAACTGCTCCAGGCCGTTCATGATGGTCGCGGTGGTCAGGCCCTTCTTGAACCAGGCCTTGAAGTTGCGGCTCTTGTTGAGCTCCTCGTAGAGCCAGCTGTTCTCGAACGCGGTCACATAGGCGCTCAGTTCGTCGCCCTGGCGGCCGGCCTGGATGGCTTCGAACGCCGCTTCGGCGGCCAGCATGCCGGTCTTGATCGCGGCGTGGCTGCCCTTGATGCGGCTGACGTTGAGAAAGCCCGCGTCGCAGCCCACCAGCGCGCCGCCGGGGAACACGAACTTGGGCAGCGACATCAGACCGCCGGCCGTGATGGCGCGCGCGCCGTAGCCTATGCGCTTGGCGGGCTTGATGCCCTTGGCTTCGTCGCCTTCAAGGTAGTAGCGGATGTTGGGATGGGTTTTCCAACGCTGCATTTCCTCGAACGGGCTCAGGTAGGGGTTGGAGTAGTCCAGACCGGTGATGAAGCCCAGCGTGACCTTGTTGTCTTCCATGTGGTACAGGAAGGCGCCGCCGTAGGTGTCGGAGGCCATGGGCCAGCCGGCGGTGTGCAGCACGAAACCGGGCTGGTGACGGGCCGGGTCGATTTCCCACAGCTCCTTGACGCCCAGACCGTAGGTTTGCGGGTCGCGCCCTTCGTCGAGCTTGTAGCGAGAGATCAGCTGGCGGCCCAGGTGGCCGCGCGCGCCTTCAGCGAAGATCGTGTACTTGCCGTGCAGTTCCATGCCCAGCTGGAAGTCGCCCGTGGGTTCGCCGTCCTTGCCCACGCCCATATTGCCCGTGGCCACGCCCTTCACCGAGCCGTCTGCGTTGTACAGCACTTCGGCGGCGGGAAAGCCGGGGAAGATTTCCACGCCCAGGGCTTCGGCCTGCTCGGCCAGCCAGCGCACCACATTGCCCAGGCTGACGATGTAGTTGCCATGGTTCTGGAAGCAGGCCGGCAGCAGCATATTGGGCGTGCGCATCGACGACTTTTCGCTCAGGAAGACCATGGCGTCGTCGGTCACCGGCTGGTTCAGCGGAGCGCCCAGTTCTTTCCAGTTGGGAATCAGTTCGCTCAGGGCCTTGGGGTCCATGATGGCGCCCGACAGAATGTGGGCACCAGGCTCGGAGCCTTTTTCCAGCACCACCACCGACAGTTCCTGGCCTTTTTCGGCGGCCAACTGCTTCAGGCGAATGGCGGTGGACAGACCACCGGGGCCGCCGCCAACCACCACCACGTCGTATTCCATGGCTTCGCGCGGGCCGTACTGGGCCAGGATTTCATCATTTGTCATCGGGCGTCTCTTTTTTGATCATGAAGGAAGGCGTAACGGTGGCGCAGCCCTCCTGGGCGCGCTCCAGCAGCGGCTGATTCTATGCGCAGCGCGCGCGCGTTCATGTCACCTCGTATTTTTTCTGCGGCTGCTGTCGCCTGGGTGGCCGCCGTTGTCCGCCATTCCTGCAATGCTGTTCGGCATGCCGAGTACCGAGGATGTCCTGTGAAAATTGAAATTCCGCAATACAAGAAACGTGTGCACGAACTGCGCTTTCCGGTGCGCTGGGGCGACATGGACGCCATGGGCCATGTCAACAACAGCCAGTATTTTCGCTATATGGAGACGGCGCGCATCGAGTGGATGTGCGCCATCGGCTGTCAGCCGGCGCCGCAAGGCCAGGGGCCGGTGATCGTCAATGCGTTCTGCAATTTCTA
>JAMNYN010000375.1 GCA_023622805.1 Pseudomonadota bacterium
TGGGCCAGCCCATGCTGGCCCACAAGGCGGTGCACGAAGCCCATGTGGCGGCCGAAGTCATCGCCGGCGAATTGCAAGGCAACAAGGAACTGGCCGCGGCCGCGTTCAATGCCCGTGTGATTCCCAGCGTGGCCTATACCGATCCCGAAGTGGCATGGGTGGGTCTGACCGAAGACCAGGCCAAGGCCCAAGGCATCAAGGTCAAGAAGGGCCTGTTCCCCTGGGCGGCTTCGGGCCGGGCGATTGCCAACGGCCGCGACGAAGGCGTGACCAAGCTGCTGTTCGACGACTCGCCCGAGGCCCACGGCCACGGCCGCATCCTGGGCGGCGGCATGGTCGGCACCCACGCGGGCGACATGATCGGCGAGATCGCGCTGGCCATCGAGATGGGGGCTGACGCCGTGGACATCGGCAAGACCATCCACCCGCACCCCACGCTGGGCGAAAGCATAGGCATGGCCGCGGAAGTGGCGCATGGCAGCTGCACCGACGTCCCGCCCGTGCGCAAGTAAGCCGCCTGCTTTCGCGCTCGGCCAAGCCGCGCAAGCTCCTCGGAGCCTGCGCGGCTCTTTGCATTCAAGGACCTATCAGTTCATCGCGTACGCAGTTTCTGATCGCTTCGGGAACCGATGTTTCGGAAACGATCACGGTTTGCGGGCCACAGTCGCTTTGCCTGGTCAGGTAGTAGCGGAATGCGTCGCGCACCCAGTCGGACGCGTCGGCGGGGCGCAGAAACAGCTCGCCCACCACCGTGAGGTCGGCGGCACTCAGATCTTCCGCCATGACATGGCCGCGGCTGCGCAGGCGCGAGCCCGGCATGCCGTAGCCCGCCAGCCCTCCCAGCCGCTCCACGTCTATCTTCCCCCAGCCGATCACGGGGCGCGCTGGAGCAGTGTCGGTCTGCATCACAGGCCTACTTTCTTCCAGCCGGCGTCGACGGCGCTCTCGACAGCCGATTCCCGGCCGAACAGCGTCCCGGCGGCTTCGCGCGAAAGGCCGGCAAAGTCTTTCATGAACATGCGTGGGCGCAGACCCGAGCGTGTCAGCACGTAGTACCAGACCTGGCCTATGGTGTCCCAGCTGTTGCCGCCGATCTGCTTGCAGGCGGTGCAAAAAGCGAGATTGGGCGGGCCGCTGGTGTAGTGCGGGTCCATGCCGGGTTTGAGATCCTTGTAGTGCACGGGCTGGGGAGCGAGGCAGTGCTTGGCATCTGGTTGTGCCATGTCGCGCAGACAGGTGTAGCCGCGCTTGCGGGAGGTTTCTCCGAGAATGTCCTGGCCGACCAGCCAGTCGGCGCTGGCGGTATCCTGCTTGAATCGCCATTGGCGGAACATGACACCAAAACAGTCCGAAATGCTTTCGTTGAGTCCGCCGGGCTCGTTGTCGTAGTCCAACTGCAGCGCGTACTGGGTCAAGCCATGGGCCAGTTCATGGGCGATCACATCGCAGCCCATGGTGAAGTCGATGAACAACTCGCTATCCCCGTCGCCGTAAATCATCTGCAAGCCGTTCCACATGGCGTTGTTGTATTTCTTGCCATAGTGCACTGAGGACATCAACGTCATTCCTGCGTTGTCTACCGAGTTGCGCTTGAAGATTTCGCGCAGAAAAATGGCGACGTTGCCGGTCTCGGTGTAGGTGCGCTTGACTGTGGCGTCGTTGGAGGCCCCTGGCTGCTGGACCTGGGTTCCCGGCAGGCTCAGTGTCTGCTTGCAGTCGAACAGCGTGATTTCAGGGTTTTCGCTCAGCGTCTGCAGGGTGTGGGTTTCCAGCACAAAGCCGGCGAGCTTCTTGCTCTGCAAGCGAATATCCCTGAAGTGCCGGCTCAGTTTGGCAGAGTAATCCGCGTTCTCGCAGACTTCCTTGGACAGCGTGGGGTCACAGGCCATGTTTTCCAGCACGTCGTCTGGGATGAATTGGCAATGGCAGCGATACATGTTGAACACCTCCCATGGATGAATGGGGCGTGCCGTAGCAGGTCGCCAGTTTTGCTGCCCCAGGCCAGGGCTGGGTCAACGCAAGGCTGGCTGGTCCCTGCTTGCAATCCCCCGGCAGTGACGCAAAAAGCGTTCTGACTGCCGTAGTTCCATGCTAAATCCCGACGCCACGCCGGAGGATCAGAGGCCCCAACGCTGCGGATGACTCCCGGGTGGGGTGCGACCGCTGCTCACTGTTCCTTCAGCAGGGTGTCGAGAATGAAGTGCCACTCCTCGGGCGTGACTTCGGTGATCGACAGTCGATTGCCTTTTTGCAACACCCGCATGCCGGCGAGCGCCGGGTGGGCGCGCAACTCGTCCAGACCGACATGGCGGGTCTTGCGCAGGGCTTGCACGTCGACCAGCAGCCAGCGCGGCTTGTCGACCGGCGAGCGCGGGTCGTAATAGGGACTGGAGGGATCGAATTGCGTGGGGTCTACGCGCGCGCCGCTGGCGATGCGCGCCAGGCCGTAGATGCCGGGCTCGGCGCAGCTGGAATGCCAGTACAGCACGCCGTCGTCGATCTGCATGGCGTCGCGCATGAAATTGCGTGCCTGGTAGTTGCGCACGCCGGTCCAGGCCAGGGTGGCATTGGGCGCGGCCAGGGCGTGGTTGATGGACTCGGTTTCGGGCTCGTTTTTCATGAGCCAGAAACGGCGCGTGGAGTGGGGTGTGGCAGTGCTCATGGCGGTATTGTGGCAAAGGCGGCCCGGATGCCAAGCCCTGGCTTCAGCCTCGATGGGCTTTGCGGGCCCGCGCCAACAGGGCGTCCGCATGCCCAGCGCTGCCTGGCGGCAGGGGGATGTCAACGCTTTGCGCCACGCGCATGCAATCGCGGATGTGTTGCTCGCCCAAGTAGCGCAATGCCGCATAGCCCAGGGCGGCGGCTGTGATCTGGCCCAGGATCGGCACAAATTTGCTGACCTGCTTGGCCGCCATGCGCGTGCCGACTTTCTGCACCAGGCGAATGATCATTTCGCGTGTGACCAGCTTGCCTATCAATACCGAGCCGACCATGGCCACGGCTTTTTGCACGCTTTCGCGCCGCGAAGGTTCGAGCGCATCGAGTTGTTCGGCGCTCAGGCCGAACTCGGCACTGAGGCGAGGGATCAGGCGCGCTAGCAGGGCTGCATCCACGGCCCAGTCCAGGCCCGGCACCGGCAGGCTGCTGGCCACCGCTCCCATCAGCGCGCGGCGATGCAGCAGTTTGCGCGCACGCAGGGCTGCTGCGGCGATCTGGGTCTGCCTTGCCGGATCGAGGTCAGCGGCAAGCTCTGGTGTGTCGTGGCTCATCGGCCCGTGGTTTTGCCCCGCACCAGGTGGTAGAGCACAAGCAGCACGATGGCGCCGATGATGGAGGCGATCCAGCCCGCGGCATCCCCTTGCCGGTACCAGCCGAGCGCGACGCCGACATAGCTGGCGACAAAGGAGCCTGCGATACCCAGCAGTATGGTCATGATCCAGCCCAGGCTGTCGTCGCCGGGCTTGATGAATCGGGCGATCAAGCCGACGATAAGACCAACGATCAGAGTTCCGAGGAGAGAGAACATGTGGCAAAGCTCCTAGTGGGGTAGAGGGAAACTACACCCGACTCTAGTACCCTGCAGGCGTTGCGCCGTGTCGGACAGGACCTGATCCTGCCGAGCGCATTCCCGGTGCCTGAAGCTCAGGGCGTGAGGGCTGTTGCCCCGGCGGAGAGTTCCGCGGTTTCCACCCGGCGCGCACCGTCGAAACGGCGGGACCAGTAAGGGGTTTGCATGCTTTCCACGCGCACGGTGGCGCCGCTGCGGGGCGAATGGATGAACTTGCCTTCGCCCACGTAGATGCCTACGTGGCTGAAAGTGCGGCGCATGGTGTTGAAAAACACCAGATCGCCGGGGCGCAAATCCTGTTGGTCGATTTTCTGTGTGGCGTTGGCCTGCTCATCGGCGCGTCGCGGCAGCACCAGGCCCACGGTTTGGGAATAGATGGCGCGGACAAAACCGCTGCAGTCGAAGCCGGTGGCGGCGCTGTTGCCGCCACGGCGGTACGGTACGCCCAGAAAGCCCATGGCCGTGCCGACCAGCTCGGATGTGCGCGTGGCCACGTTGTGGCGGGCTTCATTCAATTGGATGTTGATTTGGGAAATCAAGCCCTTCTTGACCAGCAACTGCTGCATGTCGTCGTCGGCAGGACGTGCGTCGGGCGCGGCGTGGGCACTGGCACAAGCGAAAAGAAGAGCAAACAACCATTTGGACATGGGGGGCAAGGGTAACACGGGTGGGTGGACTTGCCGGCAGTAAATGGCGTGAATGTATGCGGGTTTCTACCTGTTTTTCCGCGCATTGATCTGGCGCAAGGGCGCGCGCCACCACAAGGCGAAGGCCGAGGCTGCGACAATGCACGATTGCTGACCGAAAAAGAAAGATTTCCATGTTGCTTGACTCCTTCGAATCCCAGCTGGTGCTGGTGGATTACCAAGAGCGCCTGATGCCGGCCATTTTTGAAGCCGAGGCAGTGCTCGCCAATGCGCGGCGCCTGGCCCAGATTGCCCAGTTGCTGGAAGTGCCTGTCTGGGGCACGGAGCAAAACCCGTCCAAGCTGGGCGGCAACGACGCGCAACTGCGCGCCCTGTGCCAGAAAACCCTGGCCAAGATGCAGTTCAGCGCCGTGGAAGAAGGCCTGGGCGAATGGTTGCGCCCGCCGGCACGCCCCCAGGGCGGCAATGCGCGCAGCCTGCCCAAGCACCTGCAAAAGCCGCAAAACCAGGAAGCCGAACGCGGCACCATCGTGCTCGCGGGCTGCGAAGCCCATGTCTGCCTGCTGCAGACCGCACTCGATCTGATCGAGGAAGAGTTCGACGTCTGGGTCGTGACCGATGCCTGCAGCTCGCGCACCGAGCGCAACCGGGACGCGGCCTTTGACCGGCTGGCCGGTGCCGGCGTCGAGCTGGTGACCACCGAAATGGTTGCGTTCGAGTGGCTGCGCAGCTGTGAGAACCCGGCGTTCAAGGAAGTGCTGGCGTTGATCAAGTAAGGCGGGAGGGGC
>JAMNYN010000674.1 GCA_023622805.1 Pseudomonadota bacterium
CCCATTCCCGCCAATGCGCTGGCGACTGCGAGAACTCGTCGAGCTGCCCGCTACCCAACAGCCAACACAGCAGACAAAACGGCAGACTCCACAGCAACACGCACAGCAGCGCCAGCAAGGCTGCCAGATCGGCTCGGTGCATGACGCGCGGCGACATGGTGGGAGCAATGCCGGTTCAGGGAACTGGGGCCAAAGACCGGTGTGCCGCTGTCAGAACATTCCCCGCAGCGACGCAAAGCGCACCGCCTGGGCACGGGTGCGGACCTGGAGCTTGCGGTAAATGTTCTTGATGTGGGTGTTCACGGTCATGCTGCTGATGGTCAGGCGCAGGCCAATCTCCACGCTGGTATGGCCGCTGGCCACCAGGCGCAGCACTTCGCGCTCACGAGCCGACAAACGTTCGGCCTCGTCCGGCTGGCGCTTGCGCATTTCGGCCACGGCAGGCTTGTCAAAGCGCTGCAGCAGACGGCGCGCGAGATTGGGCGTGATCGATGCTCCGCCGTTGGCCACCTGCAGCACCGCCTGCGGGTAGCTGCCAAACCAGGAGTTCTTGACCAGGTAACCCGTGGCGCCCAGCTCGAACGCCCGCAGCACCAGATCATCGCTTTCCATGATGGACACGACGATGGCCTCGGCCGAAGGATGGACCGTTTTCATGAAATCGATCAGGTCCAGCCCTTCGCCGTCGCCCAGGTGGATGTCCACCAGCATGACATCGAAAACATGCTGGCGAATCGCCTTGCGCCCTTCCTTGAGGCTCTCGGCCTGGGCGACCAGCAGCGTGCGTTCGTCGGCCATCAACTCCTGCGCAATCACTCTGCGGATATGCGCATCGTCATCGATCAGCAGCACGCGCACGGGCCGGTCCGCCTGCCCGATCAGAAAATCCGGCCACAGCTGAGAGCTCGGATTGGGCGGCATGGCGGGAAAGGAATACGACTGCGGGGGCGCGGCTGCCGCAGGGCCTACCGGGCTGGCAGCTGACGCTGCCATGGAACTGTCGACGGGCATCATGAGAACTCCTTCCGCAGAAACTAGCGACTGCGACTGACAGTGGGTGCATCGGCACCCACGCTGACATGCCACGAAAAGATAATGAAACAGATATCTACATCTGGTTTTCAAATTCTAAGTAACTTTCGCAAGTTACCTTTTGATTCACTCAGGCAAGCCCCCGCAAAAGCGGCTTCTCCCAGCAGCACGCCGACCTCCAGCTGGCTACCCCATGCGCTGGCGCCTTGCGTCAGCAGCCGCCGCCAGCATGCGGCACCAGGCCTGCGGCGCTGACAAAAACGCGGGAAAAATGGCACCGGAGCATCAGACCGCTTTCCATGCATTAGTGTTTCTAAATTTCCACACGGTGGACTGTAGAGCGGCTGACACGACGCAGCAAAACGTCAGCTTTGCGGCTGAGACCAGGCGTTTTGCGACCCAGCACGACAAGGCGGAGCAACGACCTATCCAGGCCCGGGTCAACGGCTCCGAATGCAGCCCCTGAGGCCCACGGCCTGCCCCCATTGCCGACATGGGCCGGGCCGCGGGCACCGGCGAACCCGGGCGGCCAGAAAGCGTCGCCCCGGCGCCCCGGGAGCAGCTGGTTTCGGGCCACTAGCGAACGCAGCACGGCCCATGGTTGCAAAAGCTACAAAGCGGCCACGGTAGTTCCAGATATTCACCATGAATTTCGAAAGATGCACTCAGTTGCATTTTTTCACGCGCCGTTATTAATGCTTTTTTGATAGCAACCCATCACAGCAGCGTGTTTCATTTGCAATCTTTCGTTCAGAAAATTCACCTCAGAAACCGCTTTTTAGTGAGCCCATTTATAGCGATTGAGACACCTCCCGCCAGTGCGGAAACTCAATTCCCGACAAAGCCAATTTGTTGTGGCCGAGTCGAGATCCGAGGGGGGGATGGGAGCACACCAATCTCACCACGGCATTTGTTAGCTCTTCAAGGAGATATCTCATGAAATCGCTTGCATTCTTTGCTCTCAGCGTTGTCGCCACAGCAGCCATGGCGACCGGACCCACTGGCCCTTCGACACTCACGATCAGCGGCAACTCCGTCCAGCTCGCCTCAGTCAATGGCGGTTACCTGACCAACACCGCCCACGCCTCGGCATACGCCAACCAGAACGTCGCATCCAACAAGGGGGACATAGACATCAAGGGGAATTCGTCACAGACGGCCATCCTGCAAAACGCCAAAGTCAGCAATGAAGCCAAATCTGCAGGGGATGTCGCCGTGCAAAACCTGGCGTCCAATGCGGGTGATGTCAACGTGGACAAGAGCCATTGGGTCACCGGCAGCTCCACACAGAGCGTGACCATCATCGACGGCACCATGCGCAACGAAGCCAACAGCAGCAACGGCTGCTACGGCTCCAACTGCGCGGATGCCGCCATGGCCTTCCAGAATGCGGCCAGCAACATGGGTGACATTTCCATCAGCGGCACCAGTGTTCAGACCGTTGGCGTCAGTGGTGCAAACACGCTGGTGAGCAACAAGGCCGACGGCAAGAACTCCGCCGCCATCCAGAACATGTCCTCCAACTACGGCAAGGTCGCCATCTCCGGCTACTCCAGCCAGACCACAGCCATTGCGGGTGGCGCAACTGTGGCCAACCTGGCGACTGGCTCGCATGCAGTGGCAATCCAAAACATTGCCTCCAACGATTCCTGCGATCCTCCTCCAGCAGTTTGCGTCGGCCCATTCTGCGGCCCCTTCTCACACCACTGAGCAGGGCAGTCCATCGACCAGTGTTGAAGGTGCTGGTTGAAAGTGCCAGATCGGCTTGCCGATCTGGCACCTTGGCTCAAGCCTTCGCCAGGAGAATTTGTCATGACTTACTTTCCGCGCGCTCTACTCCCCGGGGCCTTGGTGGTCATCCTGGCTCCCATGGCTCCCATGGCTGCACTGGCGGCCCCTGGAGAAGACCCGGTGACGATCACTGGCCGGGTGACCTATCTTCAATTGCCCACCGCGCCTGTGACGCGCTCCGGCAGCGTGCAATACCGCAAAGACATCCCCGATGATGTTGCCGCCAAGATCAGCCGCTACACCGCCAAGGCCTACAGCCCGAATCTCGGCCAGATCAAGACCGAAAAAGACGTCGTGCAAAGCGTCCAGACCAATGGCACGCAAACCACTTGCACCCAATCGGTAGGCAGCGTGTCCGCCCCCGGCGGCAGTGGAATACAGACGACGAACAACGATCAGGTGGTGGTCTTGCGAGGAGACTTGATCAACATCTGCAACTGAGCTGCTCGCCGCAGCCAGCAGCCACCATCGCAACGTCCTAACAAATCACAAAAACATGGCTGCCTGCCGGCCAGCTAAAAGAGGTCATCATGGAACACACCGCACATGCCGCAGTGGCGTCGAGGGGAGGAAAGTCCAGGCCTGGGATGCACGTCAAGGCCTGGCATTTCACGGCACTGGCAGCCCTGCTGCTGAGTACGGCCTGCGGCCAGCTGGATCCGCGAAGGGACATCCCGGCGCATGAGTCGGCGACGGTGATGAACCGCCCCGTGGTGCGGCCGGTGCGCTCTATTTCCAGCTTCTCGGATTCGCTCAGTTGCATGGACCATATGCTGCGCGCAGCGGAGATGCCGACAACGCTGATCAGCAGCAAGCAGTTCCCGGACTTTTCGGGCAAGGTGCCAGTCGCGGTCAAGGACATGGTGGTGACCTCCCTCTCGCAGATGTCGCATCTGAGCAATGCGTTTCGCTACGTCGACTATGAAGTCGACATCGCTCGCCAGGACACCGTGCAGAACCTGACGACGATCCTGCTCAACAACAACCAGATGCAACTGCAGCGCCCCGCACTCTATGTGTCGGGTGCCATCGCTTTTGTCGATCAGAACGTCATCAGCAAACGCAAGACCGCCGGGGTCTCGGGCGACCGTGTGGACATTGGCTATAGCGACAGCAACTCCGCCACCGTCGTTGCCCTGGAAGTGCATCTGGGCGACTTCCGTACCCGCACCATCATCCCAGGCCTGGACTCGGCCAATGAGGTGGTTATCGGCGGCGCGGGCGACGGCCTGGATCTGGCGGGCCGCATCGGCACCTATGGCGTGCGCTTCAATGTGGGGCGCGACTACGCCATGGGCACGGGCGGCGCATTGCGCACCCTGGTCGACCTGGCCATGATCGAGCTGGTTGGCAAATGGGCCCGCGTTCCTTACTGGCAATGCCTGATGCTGGACCAGACCAATCCCAATTTCCAACGCCAGATGCGCGACTGGTTCAACGAAAGCGGCACCTCGGGCCAGTTGCGCCTCGTACGCTCCTCGCTCATCAGCCGGGGCTACCTGTCCAGCAATCAAAGTGACGTCAGCGCCAACCATCCCGCAATGCGCACGGCACTCGCGCGCTTTCAGGCGGACCGCGGTTTGATCGTGACCGGCGTCATCGACTTCTCCACCTACGACGCCGCCCTGCGCAACTTCGTGGCCTTGGGCACGGACGGTGCACTGACCCGGATTGGCTGGGACAACAGCGGAGCATCGGCCAGTACCGCCGTGGCTGCGGCCCCTGCGCCTGCCGCCCCCTGGACCATCAATCTGCAGCTGGAAAACCCGCAACCCGCGGGCTTGCGTCCGGCTTTCAGTGAAGGCGATCAGATCTTTCTTTCGGCCACCGTCTCCAGAGCATCGCACCTTTATTGCTACTACATCGATGCAGCGGGAGCGGTGACACGCTTGCTGCCCAATGCCTTGCAGAGCAACACGCTGGTGTCGGCCGAGCAGGCCGTTCGCATTCCCGACTGGATGAGCCCCAACCCGGGCTTCATCCTGGACGCCGGCAAGCCCGGCACGGAAAGCACCATGTGCATCGCCACCACCGAAGATGCGATGCCCAGGCTGCCTGCTGAGTTGCAAGGTCCGGCACTCACCGTCGTGAAGGAGGTGCAAGGCGCGCCGGCACTGCAGCAGCGCTTCCTGCAGGCCGTGGGCCCTGACGGCTATGTGGCGCAAACCA
>JAMNYN010000260.1 GCA_023622805.1 Pseudomonadota bacterium
GTGGGCGGGGTTCCATAGGACGGGCTTCGTTGACAACGAGGTCACGGCCGCCTTGGTTTTGGCCGTGCAGGCCTTCGATAGCAGCTTGTGCTTCGGCATCGCTGCTCATTTCGACAAAGCCGAAGCCCTTCGAACGACCGGTGTCACGTTCCATCATGACCTTGGCGCTGTTGACGTTGCCGAATTCGCTGAACGCTTGCTCGAGGTCTTGGTCGCGGAAAGAGTACGGCAGGTTGCCGACGTAAAGTTTGTTGCCCATGGAGGACTCCTGAAAAAACACTTGAAAACGCGATGGAGCCCTATGCAGTCAACTACCAGTGACAACTTTAGAGACGCAAACGCACCTGCCCAACTACTCATTGCTTTGCGGAAAGGCTTGGACATTATGAGTCATATATACCCTTATTGCTGCCTCAAGGTTCATTTTTCGCTGTGACTACAACACTTTCAGTGTCGGTAATTACCCGGTGCCCTCGGCTTGTGTCGGCGATCTGACTACAATTGAGGCTTGTCTTTGGGGAGTAGCCGTTCGGTGTGCAAGGCACCGAAAGCATGTATCAACAGACTTGGGTTCTCACAACCTATGGTGCATGCGGTTCAGGTATCCGTTCTACGGAGGCCGAGCTGGGCGAGACCATTGACTGCGCGCCGATCCACATGGCCGGAGTCGGTGCGCAGTCAATGCGTTCGTGTCGTCCGGCCTGTTTACCCAAAGTACACCCACATGGAAGCCTTTTTTGTTTCAACGGCCATCGTCGCCATCGCCGAGATGGGCGACAAGACGCAACTGCTGGCGCTCGTTCTCGCCGCGCGTTTTCGCAAGCCCTGGCCTATCGTGCTGGGCATTCTGGTGGCCACGCTCGCCAACCATGCACTGGCTGGCGCTGCCGGCGCCTGGGTCACCACCTTCCTCGGCCCGCAGACTCTGCGCTGGGTGCTGGGTGCGTGCTTCATCGCCATGGCGGTGTGGATGCTGATTCCCGACAAGCTCGACGAGGAAGAGACTTCTGGCGTTTCGCGCTGGGGCGTCTTCGGCACGACGCTGGTGGCCTTTTTCCTGGCCGAGATGGGCGACAAGACGCAAATCGCCACCGTGGTGCTGGCCGCCAAGTACAACGCCTTCCTGTGGGTGGTGGCTGGAACGACGCTGGGCATGATGCTGGCCAATGCGCCCGTGGTCTGGCTGGGTGAGCGCATCACGCGCCTGGTGCCGCTGCCCATCGTGCACAAAGTGTCGGCCGCGATTTTCCTGGTGCTGGGCCTGCTGGCCTGGTGGGCCCCGGGCGTAGCCGTTTTGGCATAATAGAAGCTACACGCGCCGATTTGCCATAGCTTGCGGGCGCTTTATAAATCCAGCTAAAGACCCGTCCGACGACATCTCGACCCGGCCTCGTTTTTAGCGATGCCGGGTTTTTTTATGTCCTTCATCGCCACTCCTTTGTCCATGCATTTCGAGGACGTCCTGCCGCTGCAGGGCGGGGCCTCGATCCACCACTACGACCTCGCCTACGAGACCTACGGACAGCTCAATGCCGACCGTTCGAACGCCGTACTGGTATGCCATGCCCTGAATGCTTCGCACCATGTGGCCGGGGTGTATGCCGACCAGCCCAAAAGCGAGGGCTGGTGGGACAACATGATCGGCCCGGGCAAGCCGGTCGACACCAACCGCTTCTTCGTGATCGGGGTCAACAACCTGGGCTCGTGCTTCGGCTCCACCGGCCCCATGCACCGCAACCCCGATACGGGAGAGATCTACGGCTCCGATTTCCCGGTGATCACGGTGGAAGACTGGGTGGATGCCCAGGCGCGCCTGCTGGACCAGCTGGGCATTTCCCGGCTCGCGGCCGTGCTCGGCGGCAGCCTGGGCGGCATGCAGGCGCTGTGCTGGTCGCTGCGCTATCCCGAGCGCGTGGCCCACGCCGTGGTCGTGGCCAGCGCGCCCAACCTCAACGCCGAGAATATTGCGTTCAACGAAGTCGCGCGCCGCGCCATCGTCACCGACCCGGACTTCCATGGCGGCAACTTCTATGCCCATGGCGCCGTGCCCCGGCGCGGCCTGCGCATCGCCCGCATGATCGGCCACATCACCTATCTCAGCGACGATGTGATGAACCAGAAGTTCGGCCGCCAGCTGCGCGACGGGCTGGAGCTCAAGTACAGCACCCAGGACATCGAGTTCGAGATCGAAAGCTATCTGCGCTACCAGGGCGACAAGTTCAGCGATTATTTCGACGCCAACACCTATTTGCTGATCACCCGCGCGCTGGACTACTTCGATCCGGCGCGCGCCCATGCGGGCAATCTGACCCAGGCGCTGGCGGCCAGCCAGGCCCAGTACCTGCTGGTGAGCTTCACCACCGACTGGCGCTTTGCGCCGGCGCGCAGCCGTGAAATCGTCAAGTCGCTGCTGGAGAACCAGCGCCGCGTGAGCTACGCCGAAATCGATGCGCCCCACGGTCACGATGCATTCTTGCTCGATGACCCGCGCTACATGGGCGTCATGCGCTCTTATTTTGAAAGCATCGCGAAGGAGATCGCATGACCGAAAAATCCACCATGGAGGCGATTGCACGCCTGGTGCCCAAGGGCGCGCGCGTGCTGGACCTGGGCTGTGGCGATGGCGGGCTGCTGTCGCATCTGCAGCGCGAGCGCGGCTGCACCGGCTACGGCGTGGAGCTGGATGACGCCAATGTGCTGGCCTGCGTGCGCCGCGGCGTGGACGTGCTGCAGCTGAACCTGGAAGACGGCCTGGCGATGTTCGGCGACAACAGCTTCGACGTGGTGCTGCAGATCGACACGCTGCAGCATCTGCGCAATGCCGAAGTGATGCTGCGCGAGACGGCCCGCATCGGCCGCATGGGCATCGTCGCCTTTCCCAATTTCGCGCACTGGCCCAACCGTCTGTCGGTGCTGCGCGGGCGCATGCCGGTCACGCGCCGCCTGCCTTACCAGTGGTACGACACGCCCAACATCCGCGTGGGCACGTTCAAGGACTTCGAAGTGCTGGCGCACAAGAACCGGCTGAGCGTGCGCGACGCTTTTGGCCTGCAGGACGGCGAGACCGTGCGCTTCATGCCCAACCTGCGCGCCGGAACGGCCGTGTTCTGCCTGGAAAACAGCTGATCGGCCATGTGGCTGACATGGCTCGGACATGGCAGCATAGCGCCAGCGCCGAGCAAGGAGCGGGTGCATGTTTTGACAGAAAGGTCGACGATGGTGTTGCTGAGAAATTGCAAGAAAACAGTGATGGCCAGTGCGCTGGCGTGGATGGCCCTTGCTGGGCCTGCCCAGGCCCAGCCGGTGGCCGCGCAGGCCCAGGCCTGGCCGCCCAAACCCGCGCTGATCGCGCACCGCGGCGCTTCGGCGCTGCGCCCCGAGCACACGCTCGCGGCCTACCAGAAGGCGATCGACGACGGGGCCGATCTGATCGAGCCGGATCTGGTCATCACGCGCGACGGCGTGCTGGTGGCGCGCCATGAAAACGCCATCGCCATCCTCAAGGCCGACGGTACGGTCCAGGAGGCGACCACGGACGTGGCCGACCATCCGGAATTCGCGACCCGGCGCACCACCAAGACCATAGACGGCAAGCCCATCACGGGCTGGTTTGTCGAGGACTTCACGCTGGCAGAACTCAAGACGCTGCGCGCGCGCGAACGCATTCCGCAGTTGCGTCCGGCCAATGCGGCCTACGACGGGCAGTTCGAAGTGCCCACGCTGCAGGAAGTGATCACCCTGGCGCGCAGCCAGAGCGAGCGCACCGGCCGCACCATCGGCCTGTATGTCGAGACCAAGCACCCCAGCTATTTCCAGTCCATAGGCCAGCCGCTGGAAAAGCCCCTGCTCGAGATCCTGGCGAAAAACGGCCTCAACCGTGCGGATGCGCCGGTCTTCATCCAGTCGTTTGAAGTCGACAACCTGCGCGCGCTGCACCAGCAGACGCCAGTGCGCCTGGTGCAGCTGCTGACGCCCAAGGGCAGTCCGTTCGACCAGACCTTGCGCCACGGCGCCCAGGCCAGGACTTACGCGCAGATGAGCACGCCCGCGGGCCTGGCCGATATCGCGACCTATGCCCAGGCCGTGGGGCCGAGCAAGACCATGGTGATTCCGAATGTCGACGGCGGCCATGGCCAGCCCACCGCGCTGGTCCAGGATGCCCACGCCGCGGGCCTGCAGGTGCATGTCTGGACCCTGCGCCCGGAAAACGCATTCCTGCCCGAGCGCCTCAAGGGGGCGCCGGTGGCGCAAGCCTCCCAGCGCGGTGACGCCCGGGCCGATATGGACGCTTTCCTGCGCACCGGCATCGACGGCGTGTTCACCGATGACCCCGCCATCGGCCGCGCGGCCATCGCGGCGCTGAAAAACAAACCCTGATCCGCACCGGGTCACAGGGCGGCGCGGGCTGCGGGACAATAGGGCATCGTCCAAGGAGCCTCTGATGAATGCACGCATCCCCGCCACTGTTCTGGACCCGGCCCTCGCGCTGGAGCGCGTCAGCGCCCAGTGGGACCGGGACATCGTCGGTCAGCTGACCGAGTACATCGCCATTCCCGCCAAGTCGCCGATGTTCGCGCCCGACTGGGAGCAGCAGGGTCATCTCGACACCGTGCTGCGCAATGCGGCGGCCTGGGTCGAGGCGCAGAAAGTCGCCGGCCTGACGCTGGAAATCGTGCGCCTGCCGGGCCGCACGCCGGTGCTGTTCTTCGAAGTCGCGGCGACCCAGTCCAAGGCGCAGGGCAGCGTGCTGATGTACGGCCACCTCGACAAGCAGCCCGAATTCGAAGGCTGGCGCAGCGATCTGGGCCCGTGGACGCCCAAGTACGAAGACGGCAAGCTCTACGGCCGCGGCGGCGCGGACGATGGCTATGCGGTCTACGCCAGTATCGCCGCGGTGCAGGAACTCAAGCGCCAGAAGGTACCGCATCCGCGCATCTGCGGATTGATAGAGACTTGTGAGGAAAGCGGCTCGCGCGACCTGCTGCCCTATGTCGATGCGCTGCGCCCGCGCCTGGGCGAAGTGGCCCTGGTGATCTGCCTGGACAGCGGTGCGGGCAACTACGACCAGCTGTGGCTCACCACCAGCCTGCGCGGCATGGCCAGCGGCACGCTCAAGGTGGAAATCCTCACCGAAGGCGTGCACTCGGGCGATGCTTCAGGCGTCGTGCCTTCGTCGTTTCGCATCATGCGCCAGGTGCTGGACCGGCTTGAAGACAGCGCCACCGGCCGCCTGCTGCCGGCGAGCTTTCACTGCGAAGTGCCGGCCGACCGGCTGGCCCAGGCGCGGGCCACGGCGGCCATCTTGGGCGACGAGGTCACCAAGCGCTTTCCCTGGGCGCATTACGACTGCGGCGGTGCGACCACGTTCGCGCTGCCGACCACGACCGACCCGGTCGAATCGCTGCTCAAGCGCACTTGGGAGCCCACGCTGAGCGTGACCGGTGCCGAAGGCTTTCCTTCCATGCAGAACGCGGGCAATGTGCTGCGCCCTTACACGGCGTTCAAGCTGAGCCTGCGCCTGCCGCCGCTGACCGACGCCTCAGCCTGCGTGCAGGAAATGAAAGCCCTGCTCGAAGACAACGCCCCTTATCAGGCCAAGGTGACCTGGGAGGGCTTGAGCTCTTCCAGCGGCTGGAACGCACCGGCCATGGACTCCTGGTTCGAGCAGGCCCTGCACAGTGCCAGCCGCGCGCATTTCGGCGCATCCTGCGGCTACATCGGCCAGGGCGGCACGATTCCGCTGATGAATCTGCTGAGCCAGGGCTTTCCCAAGGCACAGATGATGGTTTGCGGCGTGCTCGGCCCCAAGAGCAATGCCCACGGACCCAATGAGTTCCTGCATGTACCCTATGCCAAGAAGCTCACGGCCGCCGTGGCGCAGGTGATTGCTAGTCTTCCAATCACCCCCTGAGCCGCTTACGCGGCATGGGCCGCCCCGTCTTCCCCCTCTCATCCTTCGGTGGAGGGGGGCGCCCGGCCAGGGACGGCCCTTGCTCGCTGCCCCCTTGCTGGAGCGCGCCAGTTGCATGGGGCGTGGGTACTTTTTTAATCCTGCGTCAGTGTCGCCAATGCCGCCAGCGGCGCGGTTTCGGCGCGCAGCACGCGTGCGCCCAGGCTGACCGGCGCAAAGCCCGCGGCGCGCGCTAGGGCCTCTTCCTTGGGGCTCAAGCCGCCTTCGGGGCCGGACAGAAAGACCACGGATTGCTGCGCGGGCGCATGCTGGGCCGCGGCTGCGCGCAAGGGCAGGGTGCCTTCGCCCAGCGACAGCAGCAGCCGCGCCTGCTGGGCCGCGGGGGGCGCGCTTTTGAGCCAGTCTTCCAGGTCGATCGCGGGGTGGATCAGCGGCACGCGGTTGCGCCCGGATTGCTCGCAGGCAGCCACGGCAACGGCCTGCCAGTGGGCGCGCTTTTTCTCGCCGCGCTCGCCCTTGAGCTTGAGCACGCTGCGCTCGGCGAGCAGCGGCGTGAGGCTGGTGGCGCCCAGTTCGGTGGCTTTTTCCACCAGCCAGTCCATGCGTTCGTTGGCGGTGATGCCGGCGAGCAAATGGACTTCGCGCGCGGTCTCACGCTCCACGGGCCGGTGCGCACCGACCTGTACCTGCACGTCGCTGCGACCCATGCGCAGCACGGTGGCATCGAATTCGCCGCCGGCAAAGCCTTCGCCCGCCTGGCCTTCGAACAAGGTGATGCTGTCGCCAGGTTGCAGGCGCAGCACTTGCACATGGCGAGCGGCTCCGGCTGGCAGATCCAGCGTGTCGCCGGTGTGCAGCGGAATGGGGCAGTGGAATCGGGGCATGGGCAGTGGGAAAGAGGGGGCTGTGAGGAAAGGGGGCCAGGCCCCCTTTTTTTGTATTGAACGGCAAGAGCAGCAAGCAAATGCTGCTCACGGCTTACATGCGCCCGTAGGCGTAGCCCGAGACGGTCTGGATGTTCTCGATCTCGTCGATCACCTTCAGCATGGGCCCCAACAGGCGGTAGCGGTCGGCCGTGGCGCGAATGTAATGGATGAAGCGCGGCGTATCGGCCAGGTATTTGGGCTTGCCGTCGCGCAGCGTCAGGCGCGCGAAGATGCCGGCCACCTTGAGGTGGCGCTGCAGTCCCATCCACTCGACGGCGCGGTAGAACTCGCCGAAATCGTCCCCCCAGCCCGTGGCGCTGGTCGCGCCCACCAGGCCGGCCTTGCGCGCCTTTTCCCAGTAACGCACGGTGATGTCGATGATGAAATCCTCGTCCCAGCTGATGAAGGCGTCGCGCAGCAGGCTGGCGATGTCGTAGGTGATGGGGCCGTAGACCGCGTCCTGGAAGTCGAGCACGCCCAGGTGCGCGCCCGGGGTGCGCGGCAGCATCAGGTTGCGGGTCATGAAGTCGCGGTGCACATAGACGCTGGGAACGGCCAGGTTGTGCGCGACGATGGCGTCAAAGGCCTTGGACAGCGTGGCCTGCTGCTTGTCGTTGAGGGTCACTTTCCTGTGCTGGGCCACATACCAGTCGGGGAACAGGGCCAGTTCGCGGCGCAGCAGGGCTTCGTCATAGACGGGCAGCACGCCGGGGCGCGAAGCCTGTTGCCAGATCAGCAACTGGTCGCAGGCCTCGCGGTACCAGGGCTCGGCGTCGCGAGGTTTGGCCGGGTCCAGGCGTTCGATCAGGGTCTGGTTGCCCAGGTCGCTGAGCAGCATGAAGCCCTGGGCCTGGTCCCAGGCAAGAATGTCGGGTACTGTCAGACCGGCGGCCGCAAGCAGGGCCTGTACCTTGACGAAGGGCGCGCAGTCTTCCTTGTCGGGCGGCGCGTCCATCACGATGAGGCTGTCGCCGTTCACGCAGTCCAGACGCAAGTAGCGGCGAAAGCTTGCGTCGGCCGAGGCCGGACGCAGGCTGTCAGGCAGCAATTGGTGCGAAATGACGAGGGGGGCGAGCCAGGCCGCAAAGGCGGCTTGGCGGTCGGCATTGGGCCATATAACGCTGGCAGTGGGGGAGATTGGGTGGCTCATGGATAATCGGATTCTACAAAGACGCCTGTTGGTCCGCGCGCAAGCGCAGGCCTGTGCCCCTCAGCTTTCCACCCATTCGCCCAACGTGCCCTTTCGCCAGCACCCTATTGCATTGCCCACGCCCTGCCCGCAGCCCCGGCGGCGGCAGCCGTCCGGTCTGCCGGCCGTCCGCCCCCTGGCGTGGTGCATGGCCCTGGCCTGGGCCGGTTTGGCCCAGGCGCAGGAAGCCCCTCTGGAGCCCTTGCCCGCTCCGGTGCTGCGCGCCAGCCCCATGTTGAAGGAAACGATTACCGATGCGACGCGTTCGCTGCAGCCGGTGTATGTGCGCGGGGATTCCATCCTCGGCCAGACCGATGTGCACACGGTGATCGACGGCCATGCCGAGCTGCGCCGCAGCGACACCATCGTGCGTGCCGACCGCATGGAATACACCGTGGCCGACGACCGGGTCCAGGCCGAAGGCCAGGTGCACATCAACCGCGCCGGCAACGTCTATGACGGCAGCCGGCTGGATCTGGAAGTCGACGCCTTTCGCGGTTATTTCGCGGACGCCAACTACCGCTTCCTGCTCACCCAGGCGCATGGCGATGCGTCGAAAATAGATTTTCTGGACCATGAGCGCTCCGTGGTCCATGACGCCACTTACACCACCTGCCAGCGCGACAACGAAGCCAGCTGGGAGCCGGACTGGGTGCTCAAGGCCAAGGTGATTCGCCTCGACCAGGGCGAGGAAGTCGGCGTGGCCGAAGGGGCATCGCTGCAGTTCAAGGGCATGACGCTGCTGCCTATTCCCAAGATGAGCTTTCCGTTGTCGGACAAGCGCAAGTCGGGCCTGCTGCCGCTGACCATTGGCCTGGACAGCATCAGCGGTGTGGAATACATCCAGCCGTATTACTGGAACATCGCGCCTAACCGCGACGCGACGCTGACGAGCACGGTGATGACCAAGCGTGGGGTGAACCTGGGGGCGGAGTTCCGCTACCTCGAACCCAGCTACAAAGGGCAACTGCGCTTCGATTACATGCCAGGCGACAAGCTGCGCGACCGGGACCGCTGGTCCTACGGCTTGAAGCACCAGGGCCTGGTGGCCTCGCCCTGGGGAGCGTTGGCGTTGGACATGAACCTCAACCGGGTGAGTGACAACAATTACTGGCGCGATTTCACGCGCAACAACAGCGGTGCCAACCGCGTGCTCAACACGCGCCTGCTGCCCAGCGATGCGAGCCTGAGCTGGTTCGGTCCGGACATGACGCTGCAACTGCGCACGCTCAAGTGGCAGACCTTGCAGGATGTGGCCTCGCCCATTGTCCCGCCGTATGACCGCATGCCGCAATTGCAGTGGCGCTATACGCCGCTGAACCTCGATCATGGGCTGGATCTCACGGTGGAAGCGGACACCACCCGTTTCGAAGCCGATCCACTGCGGACCCGCCAGACCAACGCCCAGCGCAGCTATGTGATGGCGGAACTCAGCCGGCCCTTCCTGTCGCCTGGCGGTTTCTTAACGCCCAAGCTCAAGCTGCATGCCAGCCATTACCAGTTTGACGACCGCCTGAGCAACGGCATGGGCGCGACTTCGCGCACCCTGCCCACGCTGAGTCTGGACAGCGGCCTGGTGTTCGAACGCGAGACCAAGCTGTTCGGCCGCAACCTGCTGCAGACGCTGGAGCCGCGCGCTTTCTACACCTACACGCCGTATCGCAATCAAAGCATGCTGCCGGTGTATGACACGGCGCTCAACGATTTCAACTTGGCGACGATTTACAGCGACAACAACTACAGCGGCCAGGACCGTATTGCCGACAACAATCTGCTGACCCTGGGCGTGACCACGCGCTTCATCGACGCCGACACCGGTGCCGAGGCGGCGCGGCTGGGCGTGGCCCAGCGGGTGCGCTTTTCCGACCAGCGCGTGACATTGCCCGGCGAAGTGCCGGCGACCGACCGTCTGTCGGATATCCTGTTCGGTGCCTCGATCAACTGGACGCCCAAGTGGGCGCTGGATGGCGCGGTGCAGTACAACCGCGAAACCGGCCATTCCGAGCGGACCACCATCGGCGCGCGCTACAGCCCCGGCAGCTACCGCACGGTGAGCGCGGCCTACCGTTTGCAGCGCGGCACCAGCGAGCAGGTCGATGTGGGTTGGCAATGGCCTATCCGCAACCCCTGGGCGACCGAGGACAAAGGCCGCAACGGCGGGCGCTGGTACTCTGTGGGACGGCTGAACTACAGCATCCAGGATCGCAAGCTGGTGGATACGGTGGTCGGCTTCGAATATGACAGCTGCTGCTGGGTCGGGCGGGTCGTGCTCGAACGCCTGCAAAGCAGTATCACCACCGCGAATACCCGGTTGTTGTTCCAGATCGAGTTCGTCGGCTTCTCGAAGCTGAGCCTGGGGGCCAACCCCTTGCAAAGCCTGAAAGACAATATTCCGCGTTACCAGGCCCTGCGCCAGCCCGGCGCGGCGCCCAGCCGCTTCAGCAATTACGATTAAACAAAGCACCTGCTCCATGCGTTTCACCTCTTTGACCCCTCGCACTTTTGCCATGGGCCTCGTCTGCCTGGCCTCTTTTGTCGCCGTGGGCGCACAGGCCCAGGGCCTGCGTCTGTCCGACGGGCCGAACGCGTCCTTGTCACGGGCCCTGGACGGCAGCGCCCGTGCCGTGCCGGGCAATACCGGCGTGCGCTCGGCGGATTTCATCGTGGCCGTGGTCAATTCCGAACCGGTGACGAACAATGAAGTGCGCGACCGCATGAGCCGCGTCGCCCAGTCCATTGCTGCCCAGGGGGGGCAGGTGCCTTCCAAGGACGTGCTGGCACGCGAAGTGCTCGAGCGCCTCATCCTTGAAAAGGCGCAGCTGCAAAGCGCGCGTGAGCAGGGCATCAAGGTCGACGACTATGCGGTCGACCAGGCCGCGCAGAACGTGGCCCGCCAGAACAGCCTGACGCTGGAACAGATGCAGGCGCGACTGGCCGCCGACGGCATCAGTCCCACGCGTTTTCGCGAAGAGCTGCGCAACCAGATGCTGTTGCAGCGCCTGCGTGAGCGCGAAGTGGACGGCCGCGTGCGCGTGAGCGAACTCGACATCGACCAGTACCTGCAGGAGCAGCGCAAGAGCGGCGACGTGGCCAGCATGACGCTGAACCTGGGCCATGTCTTCATCGCCGTGCCGGAGAACGCCTCGCCCGCCGTGGTGGCCCAGCGTGAAGCCCGTGCGCGCGAAGCGCTGGAAAAAATACGCGGTGGTCAGGATTTCAGCGCCGTGGTGCGTGAATATTCGGATGCGCCCGAGGCCAAGGAAGGCGGCGCGCTGGGCCTGCGTTCGGCGGACCGTTACCCTGAGCTGTTTGTGCGCGCCGTGGCGTCTGCGCCGCAAAACGGCGTTGTCGGACCGCTGCGCTCGGGCGCCGGCTTTCACCTGCTGAAAGTGCTGGAGAAGTCACAGCTGGGTGCGGCCACCGTGGTCACGCAGAACCATGCGCGCCACATCCTGCTGCGCCCTTCGGATCAACTCACGGAAGGCAAGGCCGCCGCGCTGCTGGCGGATTACCGCCGCCGCGTGGAGACTGGACAAGCCCGCTTTGAAGACCTGGCACGCGAGCATTCTCAGGACGGCAGCGCCAAGGAAGGCGGCGACCTGGGTTGGACCGGTCCCGGCGCTTTTGTTCCCGAATTTGAAGAAGTCCTGCGCCAGCTCAAGCCTGGCGAGGTCAGTGAACCTGTGGTGTCCCGATTTGGCGTGCACCTGATCCAGCTGATCGATCGCCGTCAAGCGACGCTGACGCCGCGTGAACAGCGTGAATCGCTGCGCAACGTGGTGCGTGAGCAAAAGCTGGAAAAAGCCTACAACACCTGGATTCAGGAAGTGCGTGGGCGCGCCTATGTGGAATACCGCGATCCCCCGCAATAAGAGTGGCTAACGCCACCCTTGATACGTCGTTGCGTTGCCTTGCCGTGCTACTTGCACTGTCTGCGGCAACGCGCCTAGTCTCAACCGCAAATCTTCGATTTGCTGGGTGGCGTTGGCCACTCTAAGGTTTTGGTTTGAAACACATTCCCCGCAAACGCTTCGGTCAGAATTTCCTGACCGATGGCGCCATCATCGATGCCATCGTCCAGGCCATTGGCCCCCAGGCCGGCGACCCCATGGTGGAGATCGGTCCGGGCCTGATGGCCCTGACCCAGCCGCTGGTTGAGCGCCTTGGCCGGCTCACCGTGATCGAGCTCGACCGCGACCTGGCATTTCGCCTGCGTCTGCGCTCGGAACTCGACGTGATCGAGTCCGACGTGCTCAAGGTCGATTTCGCCGCCGTGGCGCAGAAGCTGCAGACGCAGAAGCTGCGTGTGGTCGGCAACCTGCCCTACAACATCTCCACGCCCATCCTGTTCCACCTGCTGGAATACGTGGACCTGATCCAGGACCAGCATTTCATGCTGCAAAAGGAAGTCATTGACCGCATGGTGGGCTCGCCGTCCACCGCGGCCTATGGCCGCCTGTCGGTACTGCTGCAATGGCGCTACGCCATGCAGGAAGTGCTGTTCGTGCCGCCCGAGAGCTTTGATCCGCCACCCAAGGTCAACAGCGCCGTGGTGCGCATGGTGCCGCGCGCGGAGCCCGCGCCCGTGGACAAGCGCTTGCTCGAAGAGCTGGTGCAGGTGGCTTTCAGCCAGCGCCGCAAGCTGCTGCGCCACACGCTGGGCCGCTGGCTCGAGGAAAAGAAGGCCTACGCCGGGAATTTTGACGTCAAGCGCCGTGCCGAAGAAGTGTCGGTGGACGAATACGTGGCCCTGGCCGCGGAGGTCGGAGCGGCCGGCTAGGTGCGGCCGGCGAGGTGCGACCGGCGAGGATCGCTCCTTGCCGCTGGAAGCAAAAAAGCCCCGTGAGGGGCTTTTTTGCATTTCTGTCGCGCCCGCGGTGGCGCAGCGCTCAGAGGAACGAGTAGAAGCAGCGGAACGAGATCTTGCGCTCGGCCCAGTACTCGGCCGCATCCCGGAAGCTGTCGAGCAGCTGCTCGCGCACTTCCTTGTCGAACTTGGTCGTGGTCGGAATCTGGTCGAGCACCAGGATAAAGCCCGGTTGCGGCCCGGCCTTGTGCAGCGGATCGGTCAGGCAATCGTACAGGGCGTCGAAGTTCTTGCCGAAGTGGGCCGGAAACATGAACTGCGTGGCAATCAGGTCCAGTATGTCCTGCTTGGTTTGGGCATGGGCCAGATTGGCGTAAAGGAAGTGGTTGCCCAGCACCTTGGCGGCATCCTGCAGGTCCTGCACGCGATAGGCGCGGATGGACTGCACGATGTTCTGGCGCACATTGCGCAATGGGAGGTCTGGGTTCTTACGAAGTGGCGTTTCCATCTCCGTGGTTCTTTCTTTGACTAGGCTGTCCACAGGCGGTGCAAGAGGGCTGTCGTCCGGTGGCGAAAAATAGGACTCGGAGAAGGGCCCGTCAAGGCACCCTTCGCGGCCAGCGGCGGCGGGTGTCGGTTGCGGCTTCATTCGATGATGTAGTGAAAACTGGCGTAATGGTCGCGGGTGTAATAACAGGCCTGGGGTATCTGGGGCTCAAGACCGCCACACACAATGCGTTGCGCGCCACGGTCGCGAGAACGCGGGGTCTCTACGGTGTATTCCCGGTAATAGCCCCGTTTGCGGCTGGGCAGGATGCGTTCACGGTTACCAAACACGCTGCCGTCCTTGGCGTAGGGAAAGGGTCCGCCTTGGCGGATCAGTCCATACGTTCTGCGACCCTGGGGCGGCAGTTCGGACAGCGCAATGGAGGACAGTTCTGGGGACGTTTGGGCCCCGCGCGCAGACGCCACAAGCGGCGTAACGGCACAGGCTGTCCCCAAAACGATCGCAAAACCTGTCTGCAAAAACCGGGCGACGACAGCCTTCAGCATCAAAAACACCTTTCAGAAACTCAGGGAAGCCCCGAAATTTCGACCTGCTAGTGTGACGCATCACCCCCCAAAAAGCAAGCGCCTGCCCAAATATTGGGCAGGCGCTTGGCTTTTATCCGCCGCTGATGCCGGCAGATGCGGGGCTGGGGCGGCGCGTTGGGCCCCGGTTTCAGCGCGCGGCGTTGGCGTCGGCGACGGTCAGCGCCGTCATGTTCACCAGTCGGCGCACGGTGGCGCTGGGGGTCAGGATGTGCACCGGCTGGGACGCGCCCAGCAGCACCGGGCCGATGGCAATGCCGCCGCCGGCCGCGGTCTTGAGCAGGTTGTAGGAGATGTTGGCCGCGTCGATGTTGGGCAAGACCAACAGATTGGCGTCACCCACCAGGGTGCTGTGAGGCATCAGGGCGGCACGGGCCTTGCCGTTCAAGGCCACATCGCCGTGCATTTCGCCGTCAACTTCCAGCCAGGGGGCCTGAATGCGCAGCAACTCCAGGGTAGCGCGCATTTTCACGGCGCTGGGCTGCAGGCTGGTGCCAAAGTTCGAATGGCTCAGCAGTGCGACCTTGGGCTTGATGCCGAAGCGCATCATTTCCTCGGCCGCCATGATGGTGATCTCGCACAGCTGCTCGGCCGTGGGGTCGTAGTTCACGTGGGTGTCGACCAGGAACACCTGGCGCTCGGGCAGCAGCAGGCCGTTCATGCAGGCATAGGTCTGCACGCCGGCACGCTTGCCCAGCACCTGATCGATGTAGTTCAGGTGGTGGGCGGTCTGGCCCCAGGTGCCGCAGATCAGGCCGTCGACTTCGCCCTTGTGCAGCAGCATGGCGCCGATCAGCGACAGGCGGCGGCGCATTTCGATCTTGGCGATCGGGGCGGTGATGCCCTTGCGCTCGGTCATGCGGTGGTAGGTCTGCCAGAAGTCGCGGTAGCGGTGATCGTCCTCGACGTTGACCACATCGTAGTCGCGGCCGTGTTCCAGGCGCAGACCGAATTTTGCGATGCGCTGGGCGATGATGGCCGGGCGGCCGATCAGCGTGGGGCGGGCAATGCGCTCGTCGACCACGACCTGTGCGGCGCGCAGCACGCGCTCTTCCTCGCCTTCGGCATAGGCCACGCGCTTCTTGGCGGCTTTCTTGGCGGCCATGAAGATGGGCTTCATCGTCGTGCCCGAGGCGTAGACGAAAGTCTGCAGGTGCTCGCGGTAGGCATCCATGTCCTGGATGGGGCGCTGGGCCACGCCCGAGTCGGCCGCGGCCTGGGCGACGGCCGGCGCGATCTTCATCATCAGGCGCGGATCGAAGGGCTTGGGGATCAGGTACTCGGGGCCGAACACCAGCGGCTCGCCGGCATAGGCGGCGGCCACTTCTTCACTTTGCTCCGCCTGGGCCAGGTCGGCGATGGCATGCACGGCCGCGATTTCCATCTCCAGGGTGATGGTCGTCGCGCCGCAATCGAGGGCGCCGCGGAAGATGTAAGGGAAGCACAGGACGTTGTTGACCTGGTTTGGGTAATCCGTGCGTCCCGTCGCCATGATGACGTCATCGCGCACGGTCTTGACATCTTCTGGCGTGATTTCTGGGTTGGGGTTGGCCAGCGCAAAAATGATGGGATGTGCGGCCATGCCGGCCACCATCGCGGGCTTGAGCACGCCGCCGGCCGACAGGCCGAGGAACACATCCGCCCCGACGATCACTTCGGACAGCTTGCGCATGTCGGTATCGCGCGCGAACTGGGCTTTGTCTTCGTCCATCAGCTCAGTACGGCCGGTATAAACCACGCCGGCGAGGTCGGTCACGAACACGTTCTCGCGCCGCAGACCGACTTTGAGCAACAGGTTCAGACAGGCCAGGGCGGCAGCGCCGGCGCCCGAGGCGACCAGTGTGACTTCCTCGATCTTCTTGTTCGCCACCTTGAGCGCATTGATCATGGCCGCGGCCACGGTGATGGCCGTACCGTGCTGGTCGTCGTGGAAGACGGGAATCTTCAGGCGCTTGCGCAGTTCGCGCTCCACGTAGAAGCATTCGGGCGCCTTGATGTCTTCGAGGTTGATGGCGCCGAAGGTCGGCTCCAGCGCGGCGATGACTTCAACCAGCTTCTTGGGGTCTTTTTCGTCGATCTCTATGTCAAAAACGTCCACGCCTGCGAACTTCTTGAACAGCACGCCCTTGCCTTCCATCACCGGCTTGGAGGCGAGGGCGCCAATGTCGCCCAGGCCCAGCACGGCCGTGCCGTTGGTGATCACGCCGACCAGGTTGCCCCGGCTGGTGTATTTGAAGGCTGCGTTGGGATCCTTGACGATCTCTTCACAAGGGGCGGCAACGCCAGGCGAGTAGGCCAGGGCCAGGTCGTGCTGGTTGGCCATGGGCTTGGTCGCCGCGATGGCCACTTTGCCGGGCTTGGGAAACTCGTGGTATTCCAATGCCGCGAGGCGCAGCAAAGCACGTTTGTCGATGGGGGTAGGGGGGACCGTATTGTCGGACATCAAGCGTCTCCAGCTCGAGGGTGAATCAATCCGCAGCAACGATGGCTGGCCAGCGGATCGTTTATAGAGCGGCTGATTGTAGGCTCAGTGCTATAAAAAACAGAACGCGTGCGGACGCGGCGGCAAGGTCAAACAGCTGTGACCTGAATGCAATGCGGGTGATGATCGACGGGGCGCACCAGGCTGGTGCGAAAACCGTGCGCACAGGCACGCTGCAAGCGCTTTATCCATGCGAAAAACGCGGTTATGCTCATCGATCGGTAATAACACTAACCCGCATTAAGAGAAATTCATGACGCAGCCCACGACCCGTCTTTCCCATGGTACTCCAGCGGCTCGCCGCACGGCCTTGCGCGCGGTGCTGGGCGTTGCCGCGACCACGGCGGCGCTGTTCAGCCCCTGGGCGCAGGCGTCTAGCCCCGCGGCCTACCCGACAAAGACCATTCGCCTGGTCGTGCCCTACTCCGCGGGCGGCTCCACCGACATTCTCGGCCGCCTGCTGGCGCAGAAGATGGGCGAAAACATGAACGCCACCGTGGTGGTGGAAAACAAGCCGGGAGCCAACGGCACGCTGGGCTGTGATCAGGTGGCCAAGGCCCCGGCCGACGGTTACACCATCGTGCTCGGCGATGTAGGCTGCATGGCCATGGCTCCCGCCCTCTATACCAAGCTGCCTTACGAGCCCTTGAAGGATTTCACGATGGTCAGCCTGGTGGCGCGCAGCCCGCTGGTGCTCACTGTGGGCGCGCAAAGTCCGTTCAAGTCCATGGCCGAGCTGACGGCCGCCGCGCGCGCTCATCCGGGCAAGCTCAACTACCCTTCGTCGGGCACGGGCGGCCCGAATCACCTGGGCGGTGAGCTCTACGCCATGCAGGCCAAGGTGAAGATCAGCCACATTCCCTACAAGGGCAGCGCGCCTTCGGTGGTGTCCCTGGTGGCGGGTGAAACCGACTTCGGCTTTCTGACGGCCGTGACCATCGATTCCCAGCTCAAGGCGGGCAAGCTGCGGGCGCTGGCGGTGGCGCACAACGAGCGTCTGGCTTCCCTGCCCGACGTGCCGACCATGAGCGAACAAGGCCTCAAGGGCTTCCAGGCCGATGCCTGGTTCATGGCCGCCGTGCCCGCGGGCACGCCCCAGCCCATCGTGGACCGTCTGTACGCCGAAATCGCCAAGGCGCTGCCGGATGCGCAGGTCAAGACCAAGCTGGACGCCATGGGCGTGCTGCCTTCGGCGCTCAAGCCCGCGGCATCGACCGATTTCCTGAAAGTGGAAGTCACCAAATGGCGTGACGTGATCAAGAACGCCAACATCACGCTGGATTGATCACGCCTGGGGCCCGACCCGGTGCCTGCCGGGTACGTGCTCAGTGGCTCGGTTCCAGCGCGGGCTGGGCGGCCTGGAATTTGCGCATTTGTGCACGGTTCCAGGCCTTTTCGTGAAAGAAGTAGGCAAAAGCCTGCACCGTGGGCTCCAGCAGACTCAGGGTCAGCGAGGCCCAGAAGTTGCGGGTCACGGCATAGGCGACGCAGGCAGCCACCACGATGTGGATCAGGTAGTAGCTGGCCGTCTTCAACAGCGTCGGTTGGTGGGCGCGAAAGATATGGCGAAGACGGGTCATGCGGATTCCTTCTGTATGTGCTTCATTGAATGATAGTTATTCTCATTCAATATATCCAGTTGATTCGGACGAATGCCGCGATAGCCTTGATCAAAAAGGCGGCGTTTGCCCACAGGGCGCGGCCAGCCAGCGGGTGCCGGGCCCGCGGTGATCGCAGCGCTCCGGGATAATTGCGGATTTACGGACGCTCGCTCTCTTCACGTCAGCTGCCCGCCAAGCCATGCCGCCTTTGAATACCCTCTCCTTGGATGACGGCCGCACGTCGCCCTGTGCCGTGCGGCCTTTGCAGCTTGCCGATCTGCCGGCGGTGATGGAGATACAGCGGCTTTGTTACGGCGAGGCTTACGTCGAAGGCCACGAGCTGTTTGCGCGCCGCCTGGCCAGTCCCGCGAACTGCTCGCTGGTGGCGCTGCGCGGCGGCGAAGTGGTGGCCTACCTGGCGGCCTACTGGTCGGCACGGGGCAAGGTCACGCCCTTGCACGGCGACTTTGATGACTGCGACCAGCCCGACACGCTGTATCTGCACGATATGGCCGTACACCCCGCCCAGGCCGGCCAGGGCCTGGCCCGTTGCCTGCTGGCGCCGTTGTGGGAGCAGGCCTTGCGCCGTGGCATGCGGTACTCGGCCCTGGTGTCGGTGCAGGGCTCGCAGGACTACTGGTGTCGCCATGGTTACAGCGTGTATTCGCTGCAGGATCCCCTGCAGCAGCAGTGCCTGGAGAGCTACGGAAGCGAAGCGGTCTATATGCTGCGCGCGTTCTCTGGTGATGACGCAGTGTCGGCAGGCGGCGAGTCTGGCGATAATGTGGGATATGCCTAATCGCTGGAAACCCAATGTCACTGTGGCCGCCATCATTGAAAAAGATGGACGGTTTTTGCTGGTGGAAGAAGAAACGGCCGATGGTCTGAAGCTGAATACGCCGGCCGGCCATCTCGACCCTGCGGAGTCGCCCATAGACGCCTGCGCACGCGAGGTGCTGGAAGAAACCGGCTACAGCTTCACGCCCAATGCCGTGGTGGGCATTTACATGAACCGCTTCACCCGTACGCGTACGGGGGCCGACATCACCTATGTACGCTTTTCTTTCACGGGCGAGCTGGGCACCCACCATCCAGAGCGCGCGCTTGATGACGGCATCGTGCGCACGCTGTGGATGACGCTTGCCGAGCTGCAGTCCAGCGTGGTACGGCACCGCAGCCCTATGGTGCTGCAGTCCGTGCGCGACTATCTCGCGGGCCAGCGCTTTGATCTGAGCCTGGTGCATGTGGACGCCAGCGTCTACGAAGTGCCGGCGCCGTCGCCCCGGGCGGCCTGAGCCGGTCCGTGGGGGGCTCTCAGTTATCTATCCACGGCGCATGAAACTGGCGTGCTCCAGCCCAGGGGCACCGAGCAAGCGCCGTCGCGCAGCGAGGGTGCCGTCCCTGGCCGGGCGCCCCCCTCCACCGCAGGTTGAGAGGGGGAAGACGGGGCGCGCCTAGCGCGAAGCGGCTCAGGGGGTGCTTCCTTGCAATCGGCGTTCGCGCACCACCTTGCCCCACTGCTCGGACTCCTTTTTCATGAAGGCGCCGAGCTCCTGGCGTGTCGTCGGCTGGGGCGTCAGGCCGTGTTGCTGCAAGGCCTTCCTGACCTCTTCGTCGCCCAGCACTTTGACGATTTCCAGATTCCAGCGGTCCAGGATGGCCGTGGGCGTCTTGGCCGGACCCACGAAGGCATACCAGTTGAGTGCTTCAAAGCCTGGATAGCCGGCTTCGGCCACCGTGGGGATATGGGGCAGGTAGGCCGGGCGCGTCAGACCGGTGGTCGCCAGTGGAATCAGCTTGCCGGTTTCCACATGGGGCATGGCCGTCGGCGGAGCGGCGAAGTAGCTGGTCACGCGCTCGCCCAGCAGATCCTGCAGGGCCGGTGCGCCGCCCTTGTAGGGGACGTGCACCATTTCCACGCCGGCCCGCTGGTTGAACAATTCGCCCGCGAGGTGCGAGGCCGAGCCCGCACCCGACGAGGCATAGTCCACGCTGCCGGGCTTCTTCTTGGCCAGGGCGACAAACTCCTTGAGCGTCTTCACGCCCGCACCCTTGTGCACGACCAGCACATTCGGGAAGTTCACGCCGCCGGAGATCGGCGCCAGGTCCTTGAACGGATCGTAGGTGAGCTTCATCAGGTGGGGGGCGATGGTCAGCGGCCCGACCGAGCCGAACAGGATCACCGAGCCGTCGGTGGCCGCATTGGCGACCTGGCCATGGGCGATGTTGCCGCCCGCGCCGCCCTTGTTTTCCACCACCACCGTCTGACCTATGTTTTCGCTCAGCTTCTTGGCGATCAGGCGCGCGGCGGAATCGGCGGCGCCACCGGCTGCAAAGCCCACGACCATGGTGACGGCTTTCTTGGGCGGGAAGTCCTGGGCCTGGGACAGGCCGCTGAAGGCCAATGCCGAGGAGGCGAGCAATGCGGTATGGAGAAGGGTGCGGCGTTTCATGGTGGGTCTCCGGGATGGTGTTGTTGTGGTTTCAGGGCTGAGGCAGCTTCAGTCCGCACCCAGTCCGATGGGGTTGGGCTGGCGTTTTTCGGTGGTGTGGCGCAGCAGCGCCGCAGTGCGGAACACGCCGTGCGCGAACTTGCCGTAGGGCAGCGTGGCGAACAGCGCCATCACCGCGCCCAGGTGCAGGCACAGCAGCAGGGCCAGCGCGGGCGTGCCGCGGCCCAGCCACAGCGCCAGGCCGCTGGCGCTGACCACGAACAGCAGGGCGATGAAGCCCAGGTCCATGGGTTTTTGCTTGGCGTCGCCGTGCAGCGGGTGGCGCTTGAGGTTCAGGCGCCACAGGCCGGCCGTGCCCAGCATCAGGCTCACGCCGCCCACCGCGCCCAGGATCTTGGGCAGGCTGGGCAGGTCGTAGGGCGCGGCCCAGCCGAACACGTAGTGGTAGACCGTGGCCAGGCCGGTCGCGGCAAAGCACAGCATGAAGCCGTAGAAGGTCAGGTGGTGGCAGCGGCGGCGCTGCTGGGTGTAGGCGTCGTCCTCGTTGTTGCAGCCCTGGCCGTGGCCGCCGTCGAGGTATTTGAGGCGCAGCACGTCGGACGTCGCTTCGGCGGCCGCGGCGCTGCCGACATCGGCGCCGCTGGTTGCGGGCTTGATCTCTTTCCAGAAGCGGCGCACTCCCATGGACAGCGCGAACACCACGAACAGGAACACCGGCGCGAACATGCCCACCAGCAGGTTGTGCGGGAACAGGCGGTAGAAATTGGCGCCCAGGTCGGCGCCCCACAGGGCCGACAGGCCGTTGCCCTGCAGCACCACGGCCAGCACCAGGAATAGCGTCAGCGCCGCGACCAGGGCCAGCGACAGCGTCAGGCCGTTGCGCTGGTACAGCGCGCCCAATGCGGGCGGCCAGGCGTAGTCGGCATAGGTCTTGCCGCGCACTTCGGCCATGGCCTTGGGGATGTTGATGGCGAACTCATGCGGCGGCGCGTACTGGCAGGCGTGCAGGCAGGCGCCGCAGTTGTGGCACAGGTTGGCGAGGTAGTGCACGTCGGCCGTGCCGAACTCGAGCCGGCGCGTCATCGCCGGAAACACCGCGCAGAAACCTTCGCAGTAGCGGCAGGCATTGCAGATCTGCAGCGCGCGCGCGACTTCGTCCTCGGCGGATGCCGCCACGATGGGGATGACTCTGGACACGGGCTTGCCGGAGGTCACGGGAACGCCATTGGCCAGGGCCTTGGCGTCTTCGGTCAGGGATTGCAGGGTTTGCATGCTCAGTCTTTCACGGCGCCAGCCACGACGGCCAGGCCTTGTGCGGCCAAGGCCGCGTTGCGTCCGGCGATGCGGCCGAAGGCCGTGCCAATGGACATGCCCACGCCGGCCGTGTAGCCCTTGCCCAGCACGTTGCCGGCCATCATTTCGCCGGCGACGAACAGGTTGCTGCTGGGCCGGCCCGCGAAGCGCACGGCCGCCGTGTCGTCGACCTTGAGGCCCAGATACGTGAAGGTCACGCCCGGGCGCAGCGCATAGCCGTAGAACGGCGCGGTGTCTATGGGCCTGGCCCAGTGGGTCTTGGCGGGCGCGACGCCTTCGGTGTGGCAGTTGTCGAGCGCCGTGTGGTCGAACTGGCCTACGCGGCAGGCCGCGTTGTAGGCCGCGAGCGTGCGGGTGAACGTCGCTGGGTCCAGGCCCAGCTTTTCGGCGAGTTCGGGCAGGCTGTTGGCCGTGATGCCTGGGAACACCGGCGGCATGAAGCGGCCTATGGCCTTGGCGTCGATGATCGAATAGGCGACCTGGCCCGGCTGCTGGGCCACGAGCCGGCCCCAGATGGCATAGCGCTTGGGCCAGAAATCCTCGCCTTCGTCGTAGAAGCGTTCGGCGTCGCGGTTGACCACCACGCCCAGCGAGACGCAGTCGATGCGCGTGCAGATGCCGCCGTCGTAGAGCGGCGCGCGCGCGTCGATTGCCACCATGTGGGCCTGGGTCGGGTCGCCTATGCGGTCGGCCTGCTGGTCTTCGAGCAGGTGCTTGAGCAGCACGCCCCGGTTGTAGGCCGTGCCGCGGATCAGGAAGTTGTCCGCAGGCCATTCGCCGCGCGCGTTCTGGCCCCAGGCTTCGCGCAGCCATTCGCGGTTGGACTCGAAGCCGCCGGCCGCGAGCACGCAGCTCTTGGCGGTGATGCGCTGGCCGTTGCACCAGGCGGCAACGAAGCGGCCGTTGTCGATCTCCAGCCTGTCCACGGGCGACTCGTAGCGGATTTCCACGCCCAGCGCCTCGGCGCTGCGGAAATAGGCGTTGACCAGGGCCTTGCCGCCGCCCATGAAGAAGGCATTGGTGCGCGCCACATGCAGCGCGCCCGAAAGCGGCGGCTGGAAGTGCACGCCGTGGCGGCGCATCCAGTCGCGGCAGGTCGAGGAGGCGCGTATCACCAGACGCGCCAGGTGTTCGTCGGTGATGCCGCCCGTGACCTTGAGCAGGTCCTGCCAGAACTCTTCTTCGGGGTAGGCTTCGACCAGCACGTCCTGCGGCGCGTCGTGCATGCAGCGCAGGTTGCGCGTGTGGGCGGAGTTGCCGCCGCGCCATTCGCGGGGTGCGGACTCCAGCAGCAGCACGCGCGCACCTGCTTCGCGCGCCATCAGGGCGGCGCAAAGGGCGGCGTTGCCACCACCGATGACCAGAACATCGGTGTCCATGGGAATTCTCCTTGCAGTCTCTCTCGGGGGGAACTCAACTGTAGGAATCAACCCGCC